>CAJWOB010000306.1 GCA_913043885.1 uncultured Spirochaetaceae bacterium
TCACGGGCCACGTGATCGTTCTCGGCTGCAGGTTGATCAGTTTCTCTCAATTATTTGCTCGTTGCCGAGCTCTTGGGTCGAGTCGGTGCGTCGCAGGTCGAGGAGTCCGAGCACGCCTCGCGCGGTGGCGGTGTCACGCAACGTGGTCAGCCCGTGCGCGTTCACCGCGATGCCGGCCAGGAAGTCCAGGTACTCGTTGCCGTCGACATCCCAGATCCGGCAACCCTTGGCGCGCTCTGCGAATGGAGGACTCACACCGCTGGCTGCCCGCCTTGGCCGTCTACTGATCAGCTGGGAAACACCGGGTATTATGGTTTCAGCCCGCTTGGTCAGCTCGATTGATCGATCGACACTGCGGGTTTGAATATCCGTCATCGTGCTCTCCTTTAGAACTGGGCGTCGCGTATGGCGCCTGTCACTCTATTCATATAACGGGGTTGTGGTCGGGTGGCGCAAGGTCCGCCAGGCGACGTGCCATGCTGAGAACTGCGTGGGGGTACGCGGCGGCTCAATTGCCCGCGTGGCCGGCGGGCATACTTTATTCGGTCGTGAAAACCGTGTCCAGCAAGGGAAACTCCCCAGATATCCGCAATATCGCCATCATCGCCCACGTCGATCACGGCAAGACCACCCTCGTGGACGCAATGTTTCGCCGCTCGGGCATCTACCGTGATGGCCAGGACGGCGTCGAACGCGCCATGGACAGGCTGGAGCTGGAGCGAGAGCGCGGTATCACCATAACGGCGAAGAACTGCGCCATCCGCTGGCGGGACGCCAAGATCAACATCGTCGATACGCCGGGGCACGCCGACTTCGGCGGCGAGGTGGAGCGAGCGCTGTCGATGGTGGATGGCGCCCTACTGCTGGTCGATGCCGCCGAGGGGCCGCTGCCGCAGACCCGGTTCGTCCTGGCCAAGGCCCTCGAGCTGGAGCTGAAGATCATCCTGGTCATCAACAAGATCGACCGTGCCGACGCGCGGCCGGCGCAGACGGTCGACGACGTCCTCGAGCTGCTGATCGATCTGGACGCTCACCAGGACCACCTCGACGTCTCCACCATCTACACCATCGGGCGGGACGGCATCGCCCGCACCAGCCCAGATGGCCCGGAGAACGATCTCGACCTGTTGCTGGATACCATCGTCGATGAGGTCCCGCCACCAGCCGTCGATGCCGGCAGGCCATTCCGGATGCTGGTGTCCGATCTCGGCCATGCCGACCACCTCGGCAGACTCGCGATCGGTAAGGTCTACAGCGGCAGCGCCACGTCGAAAGATCAGTTGGTACGCATCGGCACCGATGGCACCGAGGCGCTGCGCATCACCCGTATCCAGCTCTACGACGGACTGTCTTTGACGACTGCCGATCGTGCCGGGGCCGGCGACATCGCCGTGCTCGCCGGCATCGAGGAGATGCACATAGGCGACACCATCGCCGCTACGTCAGACCTCGCACCCCTCCCCCGTATCGCCGTCGAGGAGCCGACGGTGTCGATGAGGATTGCCAAAAACACCTCCCCGCTGGCGGGCAAAGAGGGGAGCATTCTGCAGGCCACCAAGATCCGCGAGCGCCTCCATCGGGAAACACTTCGCAACGTGTCGATCCAAGCAGACCCTGGCGACGACGACAGCACCATCGTCAAGGGACGCGGGGAGTTCCAGCTGGCCATCCTCATCGAGACCATGCGACGCGAGGGCTTCGAGCTCTGCGTCGGTCGCCCGCAGGTGATCTTCCACGAGGAAAACGGCCGGCTCACCGAGCCAATCGAGCTGGTAACCATCGACTGCGAGGACGCCTACACCGGGGTCGTCTCCGAGAAGATGGCGCGGCGCAAAGCGCGTCTGCTGGACATGCGCCACCACGCGGCTGGTCGCGTGGAGCTGCATTTTCGCGTGCCGACGCGAGGCCTTATCGGCTATCGGGACGAGATGCTCAGCGACACCCGAGGCACCGGCATCATGCACTCACGCATCGACGGCTACGAGCCCTACTACGGCGACTTCGCCGCCCGCACCACCGGGTCGCTGGTGTCCGATCGCCGCGGGGCGGCAGTACCCTACGCCATCTCCAATCTGGAGCCGCGGGGGCGCATGTTCATCAAGCCGGGGGACCCCGTCTACGAGGGCATGGTGGTCGGCGAGCACAGCCGCGACAACGACCTGGACGTGAACCCCTGCCGCACCAAGAAGCTCAGCAACGTGCGGGCTGCGGGGAAGGATGACGCGGTGACGCTCACCCCGGTGCCACCGCTGACGCTCGAGGCGGGGCTGCAGTTCATCCGCGACGACGAGATGGTGGAAGTGACTCCACGCTCACTGCGCATTCGCAAGGCGGTGTTCTCCGCTCAGGAGCGCCGGACCGCGGCGCGCCGCTGAACGCCGAGGCACTGAGGCGTGGCGGTCCTCCGCCTGGTGGATCGTGATGCCGCCAGCGCCGTCTCGGGGATAGGATCGGACCAATGACATACAACAGGATGGGTCGCAGCGGCCTGAAGGTTTCGGAGATCTGCCTGGGTACCATGACCTTCGGTCACGGCACCGATGAGGGCGAGGCCGAGAAGATAGTGGACCTCGCCTTCGACGCCGGCGTCAACTTCTTCGACACGGCCAACTCGTATGGCGACGGAGAGTCCGAGGTATCCCTCGGCAAGGCGCTCAAAGGGCGCCGGCGCGATGCCATCGTCGCCACCAAGTTCTCCAACCCGATGGGACCCGGCCCGAACGACAGCGGCATGTCGCGGGTGCACATCATGCACGCCATCGAAGACAGCCTGCACCGGCTGCAGATGGACCACGTCGACCTGCTCTACATCCATCACGTCGACGTCCAGTCCCCTATGGAGGAGATGCTGCGCGCCCTCGACGATCTCATCACTCAGGGCAAGGTCCGCTACGCGGCCTGCAGCAACTACCAGGCCTGGCGGCTCATGGAGTGCCTGTGGCTGAGCGACCACAACGGATGGGCGCGATTCGAGTGCTATCAGCCGCAGTACAGCCTGGTGGTGCGCGACATCGAGCAGGAGATTCTGCCCATCTGCGACCACAAGGGCCTCGGCGTGGTGTGCTGGGCCCCCATCGCCGGCGGCTTCCTTTCTGGCAAATACAAGCCGGGTGAGCGAACCCTGGCCGGTACCCGTTCGGAGGAATCGTGGGCCTATCCGAGCCGCTTCTTCCACGCCGATGCCGATCGCATCTTGGAGGTGCTGATAGACGTGGCAGACGAGCTCGGGCGGTCCCCTGCGCAGGTGGCGCTGCGCTGGGCGGCCCAGCGGCCGGCGATTACCTCGGTTATCAGCGGCGCGCGCACCCTGGAGCACGCCCGCGACAACTTGCTCGCCGGCAGCTTCGCCCTGGACGCGGCAACCATGGAGCGACTGAACGAGGTATCCCATCTGACTCACCGGTATCCGGAGGCGATGGAGCGCAACTGGCACGAGCGCCGCGACGGGGCGGTGCGTATGCCATCACTCTCGCCGTAGGACGCCGACGTGACCGACAGCCGACGCGGCGGACGCGACCGACACGGCTTTACCCGCCCAGCGCTTCACGTCATGGTGGCACTGCACCGCAGCTTACCGCTGTGAACCAGGGGGCAGCAGATGAAACAGAACACCATGAAGCGCAAGATGCTGGCCGGCAAGCCGGTGGTCGGGGCCGAGATCGGGATAGGCTCCCCCATCGTTGGCGAGATGTTCTCCCTGGCGGGATTCGACTTCGTGCAGGTGGACTGCCAGCACGGCATGTGGAGCGACGACACGGCGATGCAGGCGTTTCACCACATCTGCCTCGGCCCGGCGACGCCGTCGGTGCGGGTGCCGGACAACGACTACGCCGGCATCGGCCGGCTGCTCGACCGCGGCGCCCCCAGCATCATCGTGCC
>CAJWOB010000307.1 GCA_913043885.1 uncultured Spirochaetaceae bacterium
AGGCTGGGGGCATGGGTTCCCCGCTGGCCGGAGGCGAAGCCAGGTCGTGAAGCGCGTCCTCACAGCGTTGGGGCTCGCGCTGGTGGCACTGATGGTGCTGCCGCCGCTGTGGTTCTCCGTGTTCCCCGGGGCGCCGTCTCCCGAACTGCCCCCTGCGGGTCCACCACGTCCCGCGCGGCAACCGGTTCTCCGTCGAGTTCATGGACGCCGTGGCGGACCGGGTGGCCCTCGGGGCCGAATTCGTCGGCACCGTGCCCGAGGGGGACAAGATCGCCTTCGCCCCGAAGGAGCTCCCGCGGGACGGGGTGGACATCGCGGACGTCCCGGTGTGCTGGCGGCTCCCGTCCGGCCGCGTGGAGTGCTGGTCGCTGGAGCGCCTCACTGCCGCGACGGCGGACGAGCTGGCCGGTCTGCGCATTCGGCTGGAAGACGACCTGTACGCGCCGGTGCTGGAGGCTGCGCCGTGGCAGCGCGGTGGCGGGGGCATGGCCCGTGGCGGCGGCGCCTAGTCGTTGCGCCGGGGGCGGCCCTCGCGGACGGCCTGAATCCGCTCGAACGCCTCGGTGACGCGACGAAAGCCGGCCCCCTCGTCGTCGCTGCCGCCATCCTCCTGGCCAGCTCGGTCCGGGTGGAGACGCGCGGCGAGGGCACGATAGGCGCGCTTGAGCTCAGTGTCGCTGACCGTCGGCCCAACTCCGAGTAGCCGGTAATCGGCCCCCAGGGGCCCCAGCATCTGCCACCTGAGCTGCTCCAACTGCGCGGCGGGCATGCCGAAGTGCAGCGCCACGTCCTGCAGCAACTCATCCATGGCCGGACGGGCGCCGCTTCGCTCAGTGTCCGCCACGGCGAGCAGGGTTGCCAACAGGCGTCGCCGTTGATGTTCGTCTAACTCGCGACGGCACGCCTCGATCAGCTCGTCGACCGGCAGGTGAGCGAGTGCCAAGCCGCTGGCCAGCTCGCGACGCACCACCGGAGCAAAGCGCTGGTCGATGTCGAGGTCCACTTGGCTGAACGCGACGAGGGCGCGCTCGGCGAAGGCGCGGTCGGTAGCGGCATTGAGCCGGAAGCACGCCGCCGCCAGCCCCGCCACCGGCGTCAGGACGCGCATGACGTCGGCGGGGACCTGGTTGCCGACCTCGCTCGGCCGTGCATCGCCGCCGCCACCGGGATCGATGGCGCGGTCGTAGAGGTGGCCAATCAGTCCGCCTACCAGCGCCCCAAAGGGGCCAGCGAGCGCACCCAGCGCCGCTCCCACCACCTTGCCCCGAATTGCCACCTCAGGCGGCTCCCCGCGAGTGGCTGCGGGCCAGCAGCGCCAGGGCGACCGCAGCGGCGATCAGCTCCGCGCCGGCAGCGATGGCAGCGCCCGCCCAGAGCCCGAGCGCCGCCGTCGCTCCGTTCGCCAAGGTGGCGTGCGCAAACCACCACAGCTCGGCGAATAGCAGCGCCGCCACCGCCACCGCAGGTAGCAGCGCCAGCTCTAGCCAGGTGCTCAGCACTGCGGCGCGCCGCCCCCAGGTACCCAACCACGCTGCAGTTACCAACAGTGCCAGAGCGAACATCGGCTTGCTGGCGGTGCTGGCCAGCGCCATCCGCTCGGCCAGGGCGTCGCTGCCGAGCTCGGCGCGCAGCTCGGCAACGCGCCTTAGCTCGCCGATGCCGTGGCGGGTGAGCGTCGGCTCGCGCAGCAGGTAGAGGTCGTCGACGCTCGGCGTGAGCGTGACCGATCGCGGCGCGTCACCGCCATGCAGGACCACAGGGAGCGTCGGTGGCTGCCGCTGTCCCGGCTGGAGGCCTACGAGTAGCAGCTGTCGGCCCTGGATGCGGCCATGGTCGGCTACGACGTGCAGCGTCCTCTCGCCGTTGGGGGTCAGGTGCACCAGCTCGATGTCGTCGGCGAACACGCCGTCACCGGTGCGGACCAGCTTGCCGAGGCGAAGCACCTCGCGCGGGGTGCCGTCCGGGTGGCGCTCGTTGGCGAAGAGCAGCTCCTCGGCGCCAGGCAATAGCGCGGCGATGTTCGCCTGCGGGAGCCAGTAGGTGATCTTGCTCACCTCGGCGGTAGCCTCCGGCAAACGGGTGGCGATGTCGCGGTCGAAGCGGTCCTCGGCCGCCAGCTCCAGCCAGGTGTAGTAGGCCTCCTCCCATGCCCCTGCCCGCGCCGACGCTTCGGCGTGCTGTTTGCGAGCGAAGCGGCTCTGCGCCGCGATCTCCTCGACAGTGAGACCCGCCGAGGCGATACGCCGGGCGGCCTCGTCGCGCACCACCCGCGCGCGTGCTGTCGGCGCCACCTGCAGCGACAGATCGGCGAAGTGGTAGCCGCTGTACGGGTCCTGCATCTCGAGGAAGCGCACCGCCAGGGCGGTGAGCTGTGCGGTGCCGAGCTCACGCAGGGAAGGAGTTGGCAGCTCGACGGACGGCGGGCGGCCGTCGCCGGCCGCGCGCAGGGTGGCGCCAAGAGACTGGCTCAGCTGATTCCCCGCAGCATGGGTGGGGTTGATGGACAGCAGCACCTCGGTGAGGGCAAGCGCTGCGGCCGGATCGCTCTCCGCTAGACGGCGCGCGGTGTGGTGCGCGGTGGTGGCAACGCCACCGGAGAACAGGCTGGCATCGACGCTGCGCCGGGCGATCGGGTCCGCGACGAACAGCAGCACGGTGTAGACCGCGGCCAGGCCCAGCGCGTGCCTCGCCAGGGATACCGGGAAGGGGTCGCTACCCCACCGAGGGGATCGCGCCGTGGCAGCCAGCAGCGCTGCCGCCCCCAGGGCGGGAAAGGCGGCAATGGTGAGGACCAACGCCCGCCCTACGAGGTAGGCGGTGAGCTTGCCGGCAGTCACCACCTCGCCTGGCGCTTCGAGCCAGCTGAACATCAGCAGGGTGAACAGCGCGGCGGCCCCGAGGGCAGCGGCAAGGCGAGCCGGTGAGCGTGCCGCTCGCGTCAACACCGCGTTCACGAGAGGTTGCCCTCCGGGCCGTCTTCGAGATCGTCGCCGAGATCGATGTCGAGCTCGTCGTCGCCGAACTCCAGGTCTCCGAGGTCGTCGGTGCTCGGTGCGCTCTCTGCCTGCTCCGGACCGGTGCGATCGACGTCCGCGAGCTCGGAGAATCCTGCCTGTGGCGCATCCAGCGACTCCGTCGCGTCCGACAGGTCGGTCAGATCGGGGTCGCCGGTGGCGAGGTCGGCGGTGGCAGCGGCGGCCGCAGCCGCGCCGGGTTGCGCCGATCGGGCTCGGCTACGTCCGGGCGCCACAGTCGAGCGTCCCCTGCTACCGCCCGCCCGTAGGTCCGCCAGGCTACGCCCAGAGGCCGGTGCGAACAGCAACTCGCCGATGAGAAGCGGAATCGCCACCGCGATCCCGCCCGCTGCGATGGCGTGGTCTGCCAACTGCTCGGCCAGACCCAGCGGCAGGAGGCTGACCAGATCCGGGATGACGCTGTCGGACGCCGTGACGATGATCCCGGGTAGCACGCGGATGGCCACGAGCGCGAACAGCAGGTTGGCTGCCAGCCAGTACGACGCACGCAGCACCAGCCGGACCGCAAAGAACAAGAGAGCCACCCCAAATGCGGTGATGGCGCGGCCCGCCAGCGTGCCGCGTGCGGCTGATGCGCCGGCGAGCGTGGTCACGTCGTCCAGCAGCCGCTCCGCCTGCCCGCTGCCATTGCCATGCTGCTGGAGCAGCAGGCTCGGGCAGCCGCCAGGCACGGTGGTCCACTGCAGCGGCTCGGCAGCGAGCGCCCGGGCGCGCTCGTGGTGGTTGTCCAGCACGGCTGTCAGTTCGAATTTGGCCGCCGTATAGAAGGGCCAAGGGTCGAGCCCGAGCAGGAACGGGCCCATGAGCATTTTG
>CAJWOB010000308.1 GCA_913043885.1 uncultured Spirochaetaceae bacterium
CAGCCACAAGCCGGGTACCCCTCCCTCGCCCTGGCGATCTGAATAGTCAAGTCACGGGCGTGCGCGGAGGGGGCGTCGGCGGGAGCGCCGCTAGCGGGCGCTCTTGGCCACCTTGTTGGTCAGCGCGCCGATGCCGCTGATCTCGATGTGGACGGTGTCGCCGGCTTTTAGGAAGGAGCCGGTGGTCGCGCCTACCCCGGAGATGGTGCCGGTGCTGATCAGATCGCCCGGCTCCAACGTCACGATGGTGCTGATGTACTCGATGACCGCCGCCACCGGACACAGCATTTGCTGCGTGTTGTTGTGCTGCTTGCGATCACCGTTGACGAAGGTGGAGATATCAAGAGTCTGCGGATCCTTGATCTCGTCGCTGGTGACGATCCACGGGCCCTGGGGCGCGGAAGTGTCCAGCCACTTGCCGTTGAGCCAATCGAACCAGCTGTCCTGGGGCCGATTCTCGGTGCGCTTCTTGATCTTGAGCTTCCGCTCCGACACGTCGTTCATCACGGTGTAGCCGGCGACATAACCGAGCGCCTCTTTCTTCTTGACGCCCTTGGCACGACGCCCGATGACCACCGCCAACTCGCCTTCCCAGTCGACGGACCTGGCCACCGGCGGGACGAGGATCCGGTCGCCAGGTCCCACGACGGTGCTCGACGGAGGCTTCATGAAGATCCGCGGTGTCTCCTTGTCCTGGACCTGCATCTTGCCGCCGCCCTCTTCGATGTGGTCCTGGTAGTTGCCGGCGACGCACAACACCTTGTGGGGTCGCGGCACGGGAGCGCGTAGCTTCACCGCCTTCAGTGGCAGGATGGTGCGGCCGTCGATGCGGCCCTTGGCCCGCTCCACGGCTGCCTTCACCGCTCGTTTGGCCGCCGCCCGGCCACCGTTACCGGCGCCAAGGAGAGCCAGCATGTCGCCAAATATGGGGCGCGCGTCGCGCTTCTCGGCGCGGGCCAGCGCTTTCTCGGCTGCCGCCAGATCGACCATCGCGTCGCTACCGTCGATGTCGATGACGGCACCGACCGCCTCTACCTTGTCCTTCTCGTACGTGGCCAGTCGCATGTGGCGGCGAGCCTACGTCATGGCGGGGCCACGGTCGAGCCGCGGCCCAGCTGAGCGGATAGCCGGCGTGAGCGATGAGCTCAGTCCCGTCCGGCGAGCGCTCGGGCGTACAGCTCGCGGTCGACGTTGCCGCCGCTCATCACCAGCGCCACGCGCTTGCCGCGCATGCGTTCGGTCTCGTCACCGGTCTGCAGTGCGGCAAGCGGTGCCGCCCCTGCCGGCTCGGCCACGTTGTGGGTATCGCTGAAGTAGGCCCGCATCGCCGCCTCGATCTGCCCATCCGTTACCGCCACCACCCGCGCCAGCCGCCCGGCCATCATCGCCAGGGCGTCGACGTCGGGCACTCGGGTGGCCATGCCATCGGCGATGGTGGGCGCCGCCGGCGTCGACCGCGGCTCACCGGCCTCGAACGACAGCTTGTAGGTGGGCAGCGCCTCTGACACCACACCGATCACCTCGGTGGTGGGCGACAGCGCATCGCGGGCGGCCAGGACGCCGCACACCCCCGACCCGAGTCCGATGGGCACGTAGACCGCGTCTAGATCCGCCACCGCCGTGAACAGCTCTATGCCGTAGCTGGCCACCCCCTGCACCAACCAGCGGTGGAACGACGGAACGAAGGTGAGCCCCTCCTCCGCCGCCATCGTCGCCGCGCGCTCGTAGGCCTCCTGGAAGTCGGCACCGTGCTCCACCACCCGGGCTCCCTGCGACCGCATGGCGGCGTTCTTGTCCCGACTGTTGCCGCGGGGCACCACGACGGTGGCGGCCAGCCCCTGCGCTGCGGCCGAGAACGCCACCGCCTGGCCAAAGTTTCCGCGGGTGGCGGCGAGCAGTCCGGCGCCCGCCTTCCCCTCGGCCAAGAGGCGGTGGGCCATGTACAACCCGCCGCGCGCCTTGAAGGAGCCGATGGGGGTGTGGTTCTCGTGCTTCACCCACACCTGGCACCCGGTTCGTTCGGCCAGCAGCGGCCAGCGGTGCTGAGGGGTCGGCAGCATGGTCTGATAGACCACCTCGGCGGCCGCCTCGATCTCGGTCAGCGCCGGCAGGCTGGCGCGCTCGCCGGCCGGCCCAGCGGTTGGTGCTTCACTCACGGGGGCGATAGTGTCACAACCCTGGGTCACCATGGGATTGCTAAATGGGATTGCTGGAAGGTAAGCGGGCGCTCGTCACCGGGGCGCGCAAGGGAATCGGGCGCGGGATCGCCCTCACGTTCGCCCGCGAGGGCGCGACGGTGGGCGTCAACGACATAGTCGACGACGAGGTGGCACACCGCACCGTCGAGGAGGTGGTAGGCACGTTCCACCACGCCGACGTCTCCACGATCGCGGGTATCACCGGCGCCATCGACCAGTTCGTCGAGCGTCACGGTGGCATCGACATCCTTGTGAACAACGCGATCTGCCCCGACTTGTTCGGGCCATTTATGGAGCATGACGAGGATCTCTGGGATCGGGTGATGGGCATCAGCGCCAAGGGCTATTACTTCGGCGCTCAACACGCAGCACGAGCGATGCTCGCGCAGGGAGGCGGCGGCCGAATTCTGTGCGTGTCCAGCGTTCACGCAGACGTCGCCCTGCCCGAGTGGACTATCTACGGGGTGGCGAAGGCAGCGGTGCGGCACATGGTTAAGGGGATGGCGGTGGAGCTCGCCGACACCGGTATCACCGTCAACGCGATCTCGCCTGGCCTCATCAGCAACAAGCTGCCCGCCGCCGGGGACGGGGACGGGGGCGCGGACGCCCCAGGGGCGCCCGTCGACGGTCCGCCAATCGATGCCGAGGAGGTGGCCCGCTTCGACATTCCGTCGAGCCGCGACGGCCGCCCCAGTGACATCGCCGAGGCGGCGCTGCTCATCTGCAGCGACCGTGGCTCCTACATCAATGGCACCAACCTGTTGGTCGATGGCGGGCTGGTGGCCGGCGGATTCAGGATGGACATATGAAGATCAGCGCAATCAAGTGCTACCCGGCGCGGGCGGCCAGCCGCAACGTCCTCGTCGTCAAGGTGGAGAGTGACGACGGCTACTACGGCTGGGGAGAGTCCGGCCTCTCGGGTCGCGAGCTGGCGGTTATGGGCGCAATCGACCACTACCGCCCGCTCCTGTTGGGCAAGGACCCCCGCCGCATCGGCGCCATCTGGCAGGAGCTCTATCGCAGTCAGTACTTCGAGGGGGGGCGGGTGCTCACCGCGGCGCAATCGGCGATCGACATCGCGCTTCACGACCTGGTTGCGCGCAGTCTCGGCGTGCCGGTGCATCAGCTGCTCGGCGGCAAGCAGCGCGACGTGATCCCCTGCTTCGCCACCAGCAAGGTGGCGCCCGGACCTGGCCTGGTCGAGGATGTCAAAGGCCTGATCGACGCCGGCTGGCCCTGCATTCGGACCTTCATCGGCTATCCGGGAGATGGTGGCTCGGACGGCGCCGACGGGGTGTTCGAGCCTCGCAAGAGCATCGGCTACACGGCCGGCCAGCTGGTCGAGCTTCGCGCCGAGGTCGGCCGTGACGCGGTGCTGGGCATCGACTATCACCATCGCCTCTCGGTTGGCGAGGCGGCCTCGTTCTGCCAGTCGATGCCGACTGGCACCCTCGACTTCCTGGAGGAGCCGATCCGCGACGAGACACCGGAGGCATACGAGGCGCTGCAACGCCTGACGCCTACGCCCATGGCAATCGGCGAGGAATTCAGCAGCAAGTGGCAGTTCCTGCCCTACATCGAGCGCGGCCTCGCCGCCTATGTCCGGCTGGACCTGTGCAACGTCGGCGGCTTCACCGAGGCGATGAAG
>CAJWOB010000309.1 GCA_913043885.1 uncultured Spirochaetaceae bacterium
GGACAGCGCGTGGCACTCAACTGGGCGCCCTCTTGCTACAACTGCTACTACTGCCTGCGTGGCGAAACCGGCATGTGCGAGACCACCTGGAACTGGCACAACGGCACCATGTACGACGGCTCCACCCGCTTCCGTGTCGGCGGCAAGGTGGCTCATCAGATGAGCGTCCTGTCCACCTTTACCGAGCAGACCGTCGCCCCGGCCGAGAGTTGCGTGCCCCTCGACGACGATATCCCGTTGGACGTGGCCGCACTGGTGGGGTGTTGTGTGACCACCGGGGTGGGAGCGGCTCTCAACACCGTCGACATCCGCCCCGGCGATGCGGTCGCCGTCTACGGCTGTGGAGGAGTCGGCCTCAATTGCGTGCAGGGGGCCAAGCTGAGCAACGCGTACCCGATAGTCGCAGTCGATACCGACCCGGCCAAGGAGGAGATTGCCAAGCAGTTTGGCGCCACCCACTTCGTGCAAGCGGGGGACGACGCGCACGAGAAGGTACAGGCGCTGACCGGCGGTCGCGGCGCCGAGTACGTGTTCGAGGCGGTTGGGCTCCCGGCAGTGCAGGAGGCTGCGTACAAGGCCACCCGGCGCGGTGGCGCGTTGGTGGTGGTCGGCGTCGCCCCGAAGGACACCACCACCTCGTTCCCCGGACTCGATTTGCACGTCAACCAACGTCGCATCCTTGGCTCCTTCTTTGGCTCCACCGACCCGAGCCTGGAATTCCCGCGTCTGCACGGCTTCTATCGCAACGGCAACCTGCTGGTGGACGAGCTCATCTCCAAGCGCTACCCCCTCGACCAGATCAACGAGGGGTACGCCGACATGCTCAAAGGCGGCCACAAGCGCGGCGTCATCATCTTCGACTGAGTGACTAGCTTCTTCGCACGGGTGGTGCGCGACGAGCCGAACTTTCGACACATCATGTTGCGTCCGGTCGCCAGCACCTATGCCGCTGGCGGCGTCGCGATACTCGGGATCGTGCTGATAGTCTCCGGTCTGTCTGGTTCCGTTGGCATGCTCGCCTTGCTCGGCGCTGCCCTGGTTTCGTCCTACCTGCCGCGGCGGTCCCTGGTGTTGAACCGAGAGACCGGTCAGCTCTTGGTTATCCGGCGCGGGCGCATGACCGGCGGTTTGGCGCCGGCCGAAGTGGAGTGCGCCCTCGGCGACATCGCCGCCGTCGAGGTGGCGCAGCAGGGCACGGACGCGTCGGGTGGGGACGCGGCGACCGGCAGCGCCGGTGACCCCGCCGGGAGCCGCGCCGCCACGCGCTGCGAGTTGCTCATGACCGACGGCTCCCGCGTGCCGATCGAGCGCGCCTTTGCCCGGACGCCGCGCAAGCACCAGGTGATGCGGGAGCAGATCGAAGGCTTCCTCCGCCAGGCACCGGCCGAATCGACCGAGTCGACCGAACCGAGCGATTCGTAGCCGACGGCGGCGGCCGTTCCGCGGCGCCTCATTCCAGTTTTCACAAGGTCATTGCATACCTAAAATGACACTATCGTTTTAACGGTCGAAACGATCAACGTGGCAGACGCGAAACGGCGCTTCTCGGAGATCATCGAACGCGTCAGCCACGGAGAGCGCTTCATCATCGCCCGTCGCGGTGCCGAGGTGATGGCAGTGGTGCCCCCGTCCGACGTCACGCTTACCGCCGGCGGACCGCCGGTGGGGTTGGCGGCGGTGGCCGGGGCGTTGAGCGACTGGGAAGAGATCGACGCCGACGTCGACGCTCTCTACGCTATGCGCGAGCCGGCGGTGGACCGGCCGGTGCCCGATCTGGGCTGAGCACGCGATGCCTGCCGGCTACTGCTTCGATACCGATACGCTCTCGGCGGTTCTGCGACGCCAGCCCGACATGGCGCTCGTCAGGCGGCTCGCGGTGCTTCCTCCCGACCAGCAACACACCACAGCGATCAACTATGCAGAGCTCGTCTATGGCGCGGCCAAGCGCGGCTCCACAGCTCTGGCAGATCGAGTTCGCGGATTGGTGCTGCAGTCGCTCGCCGTGCTCCCGTTAGACGCCGCGGCCGCGGAGAGCTACGCTGAGATTCGGGCCGGGCTCGAACAGGCGGGCACGCCGCTGGCGGAACCCGACCTGCGCATCGCCGCAATCGCACTGACCCGCGGGCTGGTTCTGGTAACCGCCAATACGCGGCACTTCGATCGAGTGCCAGGGCTGCCAATAGAGAACTGGCTGTAGAAGCGCCCAGCTTCCGAGCCCGGCTTCCCAGCCCGGCTACAGGCGCGGGTGCAGGCGCGGGTGCAGCTGATGCCACCTGGTGGCCTGCTCGTACACGTGCCCAGCCTGGATCAGCAGCGGCTCGGCCAGGTGGCGGCCGACCAACTGCAAGCTGAGCGGCAGGTGATCGCGCGTCGTGCCGTACGGCAGCGACAGCGTGGGCGCACCGCTGTAGTCGAAGGGCACGGTGAACCGCTGGAAGCGGGCGCCCCGCTCCTGCATCGGACCGCAGAGCGACTCCTTCGTCACCGGCTGGGGCGGCGCCGACACCGAGGGGCAGAGCAGAATGTCGATGTCTTCGAAGACCCGGCGAAGGTGGCCGTTGGACTGCAGGCGTAGGGTGTTCGCCTCGGCGTACTCCGCGGCGGTGATGCTGGCGCCGCGGTCGAGCCAGCCCTGGAACCACGGCCCATAGTCGTCGCGCCGCGACGGATAGGTGGCCCGGTGGCTGGCGACCGCCTCGGCGGAGCACAGGGTGGGCCACGCCGCGACTAACGGGTCCATGTCCGGTAGCTCGACCGGGCGGGCCTTTGCGCCAAGGGACGCGAGCTCGCCGACCGCCTTCGACACTCCCGCTGCCACCTCCTCGTCGATGTCGTGGGTGGCGTAGCGCTCGTCATAGCCGAAGCGGATGCCCTCGAGGCCGCGATCGAGACCACCGAGCATGTCGGGCACCGCCAATGGCAGTGATGTCGGATCGTTCGGACCGTGGCCGGCGATCGCCTGCAGCATGATGCCGGCATCGGCCACGCAGCGAGTCAGCGGGCCGACGTGGTCGAGCGAGTCGGCGAGCGGAAGCACGCCATATCTGCTCACGCGGCCCCAGGTCGGCTTCAGGCCGACCGTGCCGCAGGCGGCGGCGGGGAAGCGGATCGAGCCGCCGGTGTCGCTGCCGAGTGAGCCGAAGCAGAGCCCGGCAGCCGTCGCCACTCCCGACCCGCTGGAGGAGGCACCGGTCCGCCTGTCCGCGTCCCACGGGTTCACCGGCGCGTCGAAGTCCGGGTGGTAGCCGCCCATTGCGCCCTCGGTGAGGTTGAGCTTACCGAGCAGCACCACGCCGGCGGCTTCCAGCTTTGCCACCGCGGTGCCGTCGAAGTCGGGAACGTGATCGGCCAGCGCCCCGCTGCCGCCGATCGTCCGCACGCCCTTGGTGAAGCACAGGTCCTTGACCGCGACCGGGACGCCGTGGAGCAGGCCGCGCGATGTGGCTGCGGCGCTTTCCCGATCCGCGCGCTCGGCCGCAGCCATGGCGTGGTCGGCCATCACCGTCGCGTAGCTCTTCAGTCGACCGTCCACGCGATCGAGCATGGCGGCGGTCGCTTCGACTGAAGAGACCTCTCCTGAGGCAATCAGGCGAGCAAGCTCGGTGATGGTCAGAAATGGATCGAGCGGCATACGGGTAGCTATCCGCATAGCATACGGATAACTGGGGACGCACGCGCGTCGACTATCCGCACGCTATGCGGATATAGGTGGGGGACAGCGCGCCACCGACCGGCCGGCGCCGGCGGCATCCCGGGCGCGCCACGTCCTCACCGGTGTAAGGTCGGGTCATGCCGGTGCTGGCGCTGGCCGACATCGGGAAGCTCCCCGCCTCTCCCGGGG
>CAJWOB010000310.1 GCA_913043885.1 uncultured Spirochaetaceae bacterium
CGAGGATATCCGTGAGGAGCTGCGGGGCGAGGTCCTTGTTCACCTGTGCCTTCAGCTTCTCCTTCACCGTCTCCGCGGCTTCGACGGCAACCACCCAGGACGGCTTCTTGGTGGTGAAGTCCGACTCCAGGAACACTTTCAGTGTTCCCTTCAAGGCCGAAAGGCTATCGAGCGCCTTCGCAGCGCCTTCCTCGCCTTTGTACGGCATGGTGCGAGCATTCCGCTCGACGGCGGACATCTGCGCTTCCACCTTATCACCAATGCCTTCGAGCAGCGTCTCGAGGCCATCAGCCTCGCCGACGTGGCTGCGGCCGCCCGCCGCTACCTAACCCCCGACCGCTACGTGCGGGTGGTCCTGCTGCCCGACGTCGCCGCTGACTGAGGGCGGGCGTTCGGAACGAGTCAGCTCTGGTCTGCCGGAAGAGCTCGTCGCTGCCGCGGTCGCGACGCGGCCGCCTAACGTCGCGCGACCGACAGCACCGGATGCTGGGGTCCGCTGAACGGTTCGCCTACCTCCAGATCGGTAGCGCCAGCGGGATCCCACCCGCCGTCGTAGGTGACGTGGTCGGGGGTGTAGATGATGGTAAAGGCGCGGCGCGGCCGCTCGGTTCGGTTTGGCGAGGCGTAGTGGAACAGGCAGCCGTGGTGGAAGCTGACGCCGCCGGCGGCCATCGCCATCGATACCGGCGCCGCGTCCAAGGTAACCCCCTGCTGCGCCAACTGATCGAAGATGCTGGCCCCTTCGACGTCGAACGGCACCAGCTCCAGCGAGCCGAAGCGGTGCGAGCCCGGTAGGAACTGTAGGCAGCCGTTCTCGGTCGACACATCGTCTACCGCAATCCAAGCCGAGAGTGCATCGCTCTGCTGCATCGGGTAGTAAGGGGCATCCTGGTGCCAGTTGGTGGCGCGGCTCCAGTCGCCACCGGGCTTGATCAGCGCCTGATCGTGGTGGAGCAGCACCGCCCGGCACTCTGCCAGCTGGCGCGCGATGTCTGCCAGGCGCCGGTCGAACGTGAATGACCGCACCTCCGGCTGATCGACCCACAGATTCACCAGCTGCAGGAAGACCTGCTTGAAGTCCTCGTCGTGCTCCCGATCCTCGCCCAGGACCCGTGCGCGGCCCTGCTCGATGATGTGATCGAGGGCGGCGCGCAGAGCGTCCATCTCCTCGCTGGAGAAGAGGTGCGGCAGCTGCAGGTAGCCCTGGTCGCGGTAGAGCTGGATCTGCTGTGTCGTGACGGAGGTCGCGGGTCGGTTCACTCCCACACCGATTCCCAGCGGCCCGATTCGGCCGATCGGTAGATGGCGAGGGCGGTGCGTAGCTCCCCCAGGGAGGCCTCGGCGGGGGCTTCCGGAGCTTTGCCGTCCAGCACCGCCGCCTCGAAGTCGGCCAGCTCGGGCCCGAACGACGCAGCGTAGCCACCCGGCTCACCGACTCGGATGCCCTCTGGATGCTGGCGGTTCACCAGAGTGACGCCAGGCTCGGCTCCGTCGTGGATCACCAGCTCTCCCGAGCTGCCGGTCAGACGCCAGCTGGGACCGCTCCATAGCGGGGCGTCGATGGTGAGCGCCTCGAAGGTGGCGATCCGGCCGGACCTGAATCGCAGCAACGCCTGCGACAGTGATTCCCCCTGCATCTGGTCCACGACGCGCTCGGTAACGGCCACCACCGAGTCGATCTCGCCGAGCCATATCCTCAGTGGGCGGATCCAGTGGGCGCCGCCATCGATGACGATGCCACCGCCAGCGCGGGACTGCTCGTAGCGCCACGAGTCGTCGGGATACCAGAACGGTTGCAGCGAATGCTGGAAGGCTGCTCGAGCGGTCATCACCTCACCGATGGCACCCTCCCGCGCAAGCTCGCGAGCTTTGACCACCTCCGGCCAGTACTGGGAGTTCTCCGCAACCATGAACACCGTTCCCGCCTCGCCGGCCGCCTGTTGAATGCGGACGCAGGCATCGAGGGTGGCCGCCATCGGCTTCTCCAGGAGCACGTGCTTCTGCGCCGCAAACGCCTGGCAGGCGAGCTGCTCGTGGAGGTCGTGGGGCGTCATGATGTCGACGGCGTCGAAGTCGCCGTCCTGCAACGCGTCCGCCAGCGACGAGTAGACGGTGGCCCCACAGCGATCCGCTATCGCCTTGGCAGCGCCGGCGTCGGGGTCGATGGCCGCGGTCACTCGCGTGCGGGCTGCCGTCGTTTCGATACCGTCGAGGTGATAGCTGGCGATACGGCCACAGCCAACAAAGGCCAGACGAAGCTCGGAAGGAGCGCTGGACATGCCGGCCGCGATGGTATGCCCCTTGCGGGACTGCGTCGAGCTGCGTTCGGTCCCTGGGTCGCAACCCGTGCCTGCTGCCTTGTGTCAGTAGTCTCTGGTAGCTGCTTTGTGGCTCATGAGGTCCGTCGGAATCAAAGTGCTGAAGAACCGCCTCGGCGAATACGTGCGTTTGGCTGCCAGCGACCGAGGGCGATGTTGTCGGCGTAGATGCGTGGCTCGTTGTCGCCGAGCACATCCTTGTGAAAGAGCGCGTGGCTCCGGCCGAGGTGCGACAGCACCACTCGCCAGTGGCTGCTCTCGCAGGTGTGCGGTCCGTCGGCGCTCTCGGCCCGCCGCAGAAACGAGTTCTCACCGGTCATCCGGACGCGGTTCTTGTCGATCATGAGTCCTCCTCGATTGTGGCGATACCGTCTGTCTACTAGCTTCGGATCTACGCCGCGCCGTACCCTTGGTAGTCGGCGGGCGTGGAGGGTCCGCGCTCTTGGCCGGGGGCGATACCGTCCCGACGCGCCGCGTCCTCTGCGCTGCCCTTCGGTACCCACCCGAGCACGTCGCGACCATGCTCGATCTCCCGCCAACGCCACGCGTTGTTGGAGATGGCGTTGAAGATGTCGAACAGTAGATCCTCGGGGGCCGAAAGACAGCAGTCTATTATGTCCACGGCGTCGAGCTGGTCGAGGAAACCCGGCCAGATGCCGCGGAGGTGCGGTCGATTCTCCCGCAGGACGCCACCCAAACGAATCGCCAGGGTAGAGATGCCATAGCGGTCGGCGTAGAGGCGCCCCACGTTCTCGCCGAAGAGCTTGCCGGTTGCGTACGGGTCGATGGGCCGCGGCGGGTCATCCAAGGTGATCATCTGCCAAGAGGTAGGGAAGTCCGGGGCGTCGTGGCGTGCCGTCGCCAGCTTGCCGTACGGAAGGCTGGGGTTGGCCATGTAACCAAGCTGTGTGCTCCCGGAGCTCATGAACACCACGCGGCGCACGCCGGCCAGCCGGGCGGCTTCGTAGACGTTCACGGTTCCGTCGATGGTGATGGCCATCGTCGCCTGCCAGTCCTCGGTCAGCCCTTCGGTGGCAGCGGCCAGGTGCAGGACCGTGTCGACGCCCTCGAACGCCGGCCTTATCGCCGTCGCGTCGCGTATATCCGCGCATGTGTGGGGGAGGTCCGCCACGTCGCGGCGCGACAGTCCGCTCAGCTGGTACTTGCTACCGAGGTCTTCGATTACCAGCCCCCGAGCAGTCCACTTGCCCCCGTAACCAACACTCGTTTGCCCATCGCGGCTCCATCCTAACAGCGCCGGGCCCGCTCGTACGTAGACCGGGTGGTGGCCGTCGCTCAGAGCCGTGTGGGATGATGGCCGTGGAGGTTGTAGTGGAGTTGTCCGCCGGCGTCGCCCGCCGGGTTATCAATCCGCCGATTGGCATGGAGCGGCCGGGAATCCGGTTGTTCGCCGACCCGATTCAGGCGATCGAGACCGACCTCACGGCAACCGTGCTGGTGCTCAGCGCCGAGGACCGCCGTCTGGCCATGGTCGCCTGCGACCTGTGCGCT
>CAJWOB010000311.1 GCA_913043885.1 uncultured Spirochaetaceae bacterium
CCAAGAATGGCTGCTCGAGGGCGTGCAGTTTCATCCCGAGTCGATATTAACGACCGAAGGCAAGAACCTTTTGCAGAATTTCCTCGCGCTTGAACATTGATGATCGACAGGAGGAACAGATGATTCAGGCAAGCATCAGCCAGCTTATCGGCGGCAACGACATCGGCCGCGACACGCCGAAAGCCCGACCGCGCGGGCTCGCTCACGGAAGGATCCGCTCGAGGGCCGCCTTGAGGAAGTGGTCGTTGCCGATCCACAGCGCCAGCGCCGCGAGGAGCGGAACCGCGGTGGCGCCGAACAGGTCGCTGCCGATCCCGTCGGCTTCGACCGGGTCGGCCACGACGCTCGCGAGCGTCTGGGCTTCATCGTCGGTGTACGAGGGGATCTCGTCGGCCGCGGTGTGCAGCCCCGAGGCGAGTTCGCCGGCTCCATCCGCGGTCTGATCGGAACCCGTCACGAGTGCCGTGCCACCGTCCGCGGCCTGCTGCTGTTCTGGGGAAACCACCGCGGGCGCCTCGGCGTCGTCAGCTTCGAGGGCGACGCGCTGTGCGCGGTTGCCGGGTGCCAGCCGCGACGTGGTGGGGTGGTGGGCGTTCGCGTTCTTACCGCACCGCAGTACCGGCTGCGCGGGCATGGCGCCGCCGCGGTATCCGCGGCAATCGTGGGTGGTCTGAAACGTGATGAGTACGCGCTGCTGAGCGTGGCGTACGGCAATCGCCCCGCAATGCGACTGTGTCAGCGCCTGGGTATGGATCAGGTAGCGGTCGAGGAGGGGATGGAGCTGGTGGCCTGACGGCTCGCGAGGGCTAGCGCAGCCACACTTCCACCGTATGACCCTCGGTAAGCGCGGTTCCCGCCGGCGGCGATTGTGTGTACACGAAGCCGGCACCGTGGACCACCAACCGCAGCCCGCGCGCTGCCAGCAGTGGGTGCAGGCGCCGCGCGGACACCCCTCGTAGGTCGGGCATCACGCCGTCGAACTCCACCGCGGGCGGCAGCGGCACCGTGAAGCTCGCCGCTTGCGCAACCGAGTCAGCGTCGTCCGGCGGCACCCGGTAGTGCTGCAACAGAAAGCGGGCGGCGTCACCGAGCAAGGGCGCTGCTATTACCCCTCCGAAGCGTTCCTCGCCACGCGGGTTGTGCAGGACGATGTAGACGATGAATTGCGGATTATCGGTGGGGAAGATGCCGAGCACCGAGGCGGTCACCTGGTCCTCGTAGTAGCCACCGGTGCTGGGGTCCGCCACCTGGGCCGTGCCGGTCTTGGCCGAGATGCGGTAGCCCGGCACCCGAGCCCGCCGGGCGGTGCCGCCATCGCCGGTTGCCGCCTCCATCATGGTCAGCACCGATCTTGCTACGCGCGGCGACAACGCCTCGCTCACCGACTCCGTGTCGAACTCCTTTATCAGCTCACCTTCCGGAGAGACCACCCGGCGTATCACGTGCGGACGAAGCAGCAGGCCATCGTTGGCAATCGCGGTGGCGCCGGCGATCACCTGCAGCGCCGTTACCGAGAGCTCCTGGCCTATGGCGATGGTGGGCTTCGAGCGGCTCGACCAGGCTTCCGGTGGACGCAGTATGCCTGCGCTCTCTCCCGGAAACGGCACACCGGTGGGACTGCCGAAGCCCAGCTGGCGAAGTTGACGGTACATCTCGTCCGCGTCGATCAGGTCGGACGCATACGCCGCCCCGGCGTTGCTGGAGTACTGCAGAATCTGTTGCGGGTTGACCGAGCCGTAGATGCCCAGGTCATCGATGAGAATGCTGGAGCCGTCGGGAAGCAGCCGCTCGTAGAAGCCGGGGCTCGGTAGCACCGTCGCGGCGTCGATGACGCCTGCGTCGAGCACGGCGGCGATGCTGAACACTTTGAACACCGACCCTGGCTCGTAAGCCTGCGACGCCAGGGAGTTGTCGCGCTCGGTGGCGGAGAAGCGACCGTAGGTATTCGGGTCGTAGGTGGGGCGGGCGACGTAGGCGAGGATCTCGCCGGTTCGAGCCTCGGCGGCGAGGATGAACACCGCGTCCGGGTCATGTTCTGCGTACGCCTGCTCCGCAATCCGCTCGAGCTCATGCTGAACGTTGATGTCCAGGGTGAGGATCACCTGGTTTCCGTACACCTCGTCGACGTGTGGTTCGATGGTCGGCGGCGCCAAGACGTGGTTGAACGTGTTCTCGATGCCGTCGAGCCCGACGTTGTCGATACCTACGAAGCCGAGTGCGTGAGCGGCCAGCTCCTGCTCGGGGTAGGAGCGGCCGTACTCGGGCTGCAAGCTGATGCCAGGCAAGTCGCCGGCAAGCTGGGCGGCCTCTATGGACTGAGATTGCGTCGGGGTGATCTGTCGTTCCACGAACACGAAGTCGGTGCCACGGTTCAGACGCATCGAGACCAGGGCGGCGTCGAGCTCGAGGATATCGGCCAGGCGCTCGGCGGTGGCGGCCACGTCGGGCACCGCCGGCATCCACGCCGTTACCGAGTCGAGGCTGGTGGTAAGCGCGAGCACGCGGCCATTGCGGTCCAGGATTGGGCCACGTTCCACGGTGGGCAATCGCACATCCAGAGCGGTCGGAGGCGCTGCCTCGCCCAGCATCAGTGTGGCGTAGCGGGCGGCGACGGTTACCGCCGCCGCCGCCATCACGATGACAAACCAGCCCAAGCGGCCTACCAGGTCAGCGGCTGGACGCGACTCGGTTCCGGCCGCCCTGCTGCCTATCACACTACCTTTATCGGCCATCTCACGCCCGGTCGGAGGGGGTGATGGTCGCGCCAGGGGATAGCGGGGTATGTTGTCGGTGACGAAAGATGCGGCGACACCGCCGCATCACTCCCAAATAGGAGATTGCTGTGACCACGTTCCTCCTTTCCGTAGGCGTCCTGGCCGTGATGGCGGTGTTTCTGGGACTGCGCGTCATCTTTGCGAAGGACACCGAGGTAAGGAAGCCGGGGTGCGCGAACGCTCGGTTGTTCATGGAGGAACAGGAGGCCTGTCCGGTGTGCGGCGTCACCGTCGCCGAGGACTGTGCGCAACCAGCCACGGCGCTCACCACGTCAGGAGAGACGCAGACCGTCCGTAGCTAGACGGGGAGCTCCCGCGTGGCCCCGTCGCGGCCGGTGATCGTCATCGGCCACAAGAATCCAGACACCGACAGCATCTGCTCCGCCCTAGCCTATGCGGAGCTGCAGCGCCTACGCGGTGTGCGCGCCCGCGCCTGCCGCGCCGGCAGTCTGAATGATCAGACCGCGTTCGTGCTCCGCCACTTCGGCGCCAAGGCGCAGAGCCTGGTAACGGACGTCTATCCCAAAATCTCCGACATCATGATCCAGGGCAAGGACCTGCTGGTTCTCTCGGAGCAGGACACCATCGCGCGTGCGCAGGAGCTGATGGTGGCCAATGAGTTCACCTTCCTCCCGGTGGAGGAGTCGACTGGCCAGTGCGCGGGCAAGGTCACCGCTGTGCGGGTGGCGAAGGTGTCCCAGGAGCTGCTGGGACAGGACACGCTGGTGTCCGTCGATGTGGCCGACGCGGTGCAGGTGCGGGGCGCCCGCGTGCTCGCCGGGCAGCGCTCGGGGCCACGGGCGGGCAAGGCAATGGTGCTGTCGGCTGGTGGCGCGTTTTCCGGCGCCGCACCGATCGTGGTCACCGATACCAGCGACCGCGGCATGCGCGCCGCACTGGGGCTCAAACCGAGCCTCGTTGTCGCGTGTGGTCGGGGCAAGGTGGCGGCGCAATGTAAGGAGAAGGTAAGGGAGCAGGCGCGTGGCCGGGACCTCACGCTGCTCATCGCCGAGATCCTCGAGGGACCTGCCTCCGACGTCACTGGCGCGG
>CAJWOB010000312.1 GCA_913043885.1 uncultured Spirochaetaceae bacterium
TTCTTCACTAAATTGGATGCTCTTCTCCCACGCCGCCTGGTCGTCCTCGTAGGTCGACTCCCACGGGTCGCAGGGCAAAGGGGGTCGACCGCGCTCGAGCTGCGCGGCCTCGGCCGACGCGATGGTCGACGACCCCACCAGCGATGGGCAGATCACCGCGCGCACCGCCCACGCCCTCGAACAAGTCCGCGCCGCGTTCCCCGAATCGGCCTGGGCCTGCTACTCACCACGCCCCGGCACCGTCTCCGAACACCCGCTCGGGCGAGCCTGTGACGGCACCTTCGGCAACGCCATCGGCGAACCTGCCACCGGCCAAGCCCTCGAACTCGGCTGGGCCGTCACGAACTGGCTCCAGACCCACGCCGAGTCCCTCGGCGTGGAGTACCTGATCTGGCAGGACCAGATCTGGTCGCTCGCTCGCGCCGATGAGGGCTGGCGCCCCTACACCCGAGGCACCGATGTCACGACCAGGCACCTCGATCACGTCCACGTCACGATCCGAGAAGGGGCCTGATGAGCATGGACGTCTTCCCGGACTTCGGTGCCGTGGGCGGGGCCGATGACCTTCGCGCCGTGATCGGCGCGCTGCTGACATTCGTCCTCATCGTCGCCGTGCTCATGCTGATCGTCTGTGCCATCACCTGGGCGCTCGCCACCGCCAACGGCCACCACACCGCCGCGACCAAGGCACGCGTCGGCGCGTGGACAGCCCTCGGCGCTGCGGCGCTCGCCGGTGGTGGCATCGCGTGGGTGAACTGGCTGCTCGACCTCGGCAGTCAGCTCTGAGCCCGGCCCGTCCCATGGGGTCGGTCTCAGCCGGTCAGATCGAGACATCGATCGCACCTGTGGCGAGGAAGTAGGGCGACGTGACCGGGAGTCGCCGCGAGTGAACCATCCGGAATCGGGCGGCCTGCCACCACGGGCCGATGTCGTGGGTACCGGTCAGGAACACGACTCGGCGCCCGTCGGACCACGGGACGACCGAGGGGCCGCAGACTCCCCGTCCCATCCACGACGGGATACCGGCCACGTCGGTGTCGAGAAGCCGCTGCGGCACTGACCAGTCCGCGCGATCAGGCGACGGCCTCGTCGCCCGCATGAGCCACAGCCCCTGGCTCGGGTAGGGGGTGGTGCCGTGCAGGTTGGTGCCGCGGGCGAGCATCATCTCCCATCCTTGCGGGGTCCGGTAGACCGCGTTGTCGAAGAATCCCTCCTCGGTCGTGGCGAAGCGGCGGGCAGGCTCCCACTCGATACCATCGACGCTGTCGGCCACGTGAAGCTCAAAGTCGGGCTGCTCGCCGGGGGCGACCTCGTGCGGAGTAGCCAGGAACCACATCCGGTAACCGCTCTCGACCGCGACCACGAGTGGCTCGAGAACACTGGCCCGGCCCGGCCATCCGGCCAGCGCCGGCACGTCCCGCCGCAGCCATTCACCTCGGACCCCGCGCGTGAGGACGCCGATGGCGTACGCGCTGCCCTCGCCGTAATGCCGCGCGCTTGCGCGGCCGGCGTAGTAGATCCGCGCATCACGGCCCTTGTGAGGTGGGACGTAGCTGGGGGTGTGCATGCCGCCTGCGTCCCACGAGCCCTTGGGCGGGTCGGGGGTGATCGGGTGCCGGTCGAGCATCCATCCCGCATGTCCTGGTTCGGCGCCGACGGGTAGGCGCGCCCGATAGAGGCGGTTGCGGAAGGTGGCGGAGAACCCGCCGATGAACATCACCCAGCGGCCGTCGATTAGATGCACGTCCGGATCGCTGAGGCCGAGGACGCCTCTCGGCATCCGGGAACCGAGCATGTCCCAGATCGGCTCGGCGATGAGTGGGCTCGGCGTGAATGACATGGCGGCCTCCGTGGTGAGCGCGCTTGAGCGCGGACTCCCCTGAGTGCCAGGTAGGTCATCACCAGCGTAGCGAATCACCGGTGTGGCGATCCCAGCGATCCATGTGCCTTGCGTGACTACTGCGAAGCTCATCGGCGATCAGTCAAGCCGGGAACGAGGGTGCACCTGTCCGACGAGAACCACCTCTCGTCGAGCTTGAAGGAGCACCCCGCCGTGAACACTCTGACCCTCATCACCGAAGCCGCCGCCCTCTACGGTTCGGCGTTGCCGATGCAGATCGACATCAACCCCAACGACTCCGGCCTGCCGGGCATCGGCCAGCTGCGCACCATCGTGGGCGCGGTCATGACCGTCGGCCTGATCCTGTCCGTCCTCGCGCTGATCGTCTCGGCGATCGTCTGGGGCTTCGGCGCCAACAGCTCCAACCCCCATCTCGCCGGACGCGGGAAGGTCGGCGTCCTCGTCTCCTGCGGGGCGGCGATCATCTGCGGCGCCGCGGTCACGCTCATCAACTTCTTCTGGAACGTCGGCCAGCAGGTCTGAGCCCACCCACCAACTCGACTCTGCGTGAAGGAGTGATCTGCGGTGGGTGTGTGCGATGTCCCCATCATCTCGTCCGTGTGCGATGTGGCCGGTGAAGCCGCTGCCACCCTCGTCTCCGCCCCATTCGACTGGCTGGCCTCGGCGATGGGTGCCGCCGCGGGCTGGCTCTTCGAGGCCGTGTGGGCGGTGTTCGACACCACCACTCTGGTCGACGTCACCAGCGATGAGTACGTCGGTGTCTACAACGTCCTGTTCGGCGTCGCGATCTTCATCATGCTGATCTTCTTCTGCCTCCAGCTCATCACCGGACTCATCCGCCGCGACCCCACCGCACTGTCTCGCGCTGCGCTGGGGCTGGCGAAGTCCGTGCTCGGGTCGTTTCTGGTCATCACGATCGTGGCGCTGCTGCTGGAGATCACCGACCAGCTCACCATCGGGATCGTCCAGGCCACCGGGAACACGATGGAAGGCATGGGCGATCGCATCGCCCTGCTCGCCGCCGGACTGGTCGGCATCAACATCGCCGCCCCCGGTGTCGGAGCGATCATCACGATTTTCCTCGCCGGGCTCGCGATCAGCGCGGCAGCGATCGTCTGGTTCTCCCTGCTGGTCCGCAAAGCCCTTTTGCTGGTCGCGATCGTGTTCGCGCCCATCGCTCTGGCGGGTTCGTCGTGGGATGCGACCAAGGGTTGGTTCTCCAAGTGGGCGGCCTTCGTCCTGGCGCTGATCGTCTCCAAGTTGGTGCTCGTGGTGATCTTCCTGGTCGCGATCACCCAAGTCTCAGCACCCATCGAGGCCGACCTGGCCTCGATCAGCGACCCGATCGCCGGGATCGTGCTGATGTTCATCGCCGCGTTCGCGCCCTACATGACCTACAAGTTCATCTCCTTCGTCGGCTTCGACATGTACCACGCGATGAGCAGCGAGCAGGAGGCCAAGGGCGCGATGAACCGGCCCATCCCCACCCCGTCCAAGCCTGCCGGAGAAGGACCGAAGAAGATCCTCGACGACACCTCCGGTAACGGCGGCAAGGGCGACGGCGGTGACGGGGGTGGGGGTGGTGGGCCGACGCCGCCGAAGACCACCCCGAAGAACGCGCCAGCCACCGCCGAGGCAGGCAAGGGAGCGACCGCCGGCAAGACCGCGGGAGCCGGTGCCGGATCTGGCGGCGCCGGTGCCGCCGGTGGTGGTGCGGGTGCCGGTGCTGCGGCCGCGGGGCCGGCTGCCGCCGCGGTGGTGGCGGCGAAGGTCGCCAAGGACTCCGCGACGGCCGGTCCGAAAGCTGGTGCTGCGGTCGGCGGTCGGCTGCGCTGTCGGCGCTCTCGGGGCGGGGGCGCCGCGCCCTCTCGAAAACGTCGACAGTGTGAAGGAAATGAATTCTGATGCCCTCAGAATTCGAATTCTGAGGGCATC
>CAJWOB010000313.1 GCA_913043885.1 uncultured Spirochaetaceae bacterium
CGAGGTACGCGCGTTGCGCCAGGTCCATCTCCCAGACCCGCCGGTAGTCGCAGAGGAAGGGGTAGGTCGGCGCGGCGCGCTTGAGGCTCGGTGTCAGCGCGGCACAGGCGAGGGTAAGACCACCTCCCTGGGACGCGCCCAGCGCACCCATCCGATCCCCGTCGACCCCGTCGAGGGAGGCGACGACCCGCGCCAACTGCACGGTGTCGAGGAAGATGGAGCGATAGAGCAGCTTGTCGGGGCCGTCGGCGAGCCCGCGCACGATGTGGCCGGTATGGGTGTGGCGCAGCGTGGCGCCGCTGTCCTCGGACAGCCCACCCTGGCCGCGGCAGTCCATCCCGGCGATGGTGAACCCAGCGCCCGCGTAGGCGAGCAGCGTCAGCCAGTCTCCTGAGTCGCCGGAGTAGCCGTGGAACCGTAGCAGCGCGGGCCCCGGTGCCGTTGCGGTGCGACTGATCGGCTGCGCCAGCTTGGCGTGGATGCGCGCGCCGCCGACGCCGGTGAAGAACAGGTGGGAGCAGCGCACGTGGGTTACCGCCAGGTCGGCGGGGCGCTGCTCGGGCTCCGGATCGGTGGACTGCTGCTCGGCGATTGCCGACTCCCAATAGGCGTTGAAATCGGCGGGACGCGGGTTCAGTCCCTGGTAGGTCTCCAGTTCCGGCAGCGGCATATCGACTATGGGCATGGCCGCAGGAGAATACCCGGCACTCGGTGCGTGGGCGAGTGGGCGGGTCGGCTGGCCGGCGAGGTGATCAGGCAGCGAGCATCGCGTAGAGTCAGCGTATGCGCAGCATGCACGGTTTGGGCGCCGATCGACCCGCACCCGCCACGGGGCGGCTCCGCGGGCCACGCATTGCCGTGTCGGAGGAATCGTGGCCGCTCTTGTCCTGGCAGCATCGGCCACCGCCTGGTCCGATGACGCGGCGCCCTACGGTGAGTGGGCGCCGCAGCCGTCGGGAACTGCCGCCGGCATGACGTACGGCGCGGGTGACCTACCCACCGTCGGTGACGTCGGCATCGTCGCCTACCCGGATGCGCTGGTGGCATCGATCGGTGCCGCCGGTCTGATGGGGGACTCGTTGCCGTTCATCAATCTGGTGTCGCCGGCACCCCGCGACGATGTCCTCGCGTTCTACCGTCAGGAGGTCGGGACACTCGATGGCTGGGGCTGGAGCGGTCTCGCCGAGGTGTTCTACGAGGGGGACAATCAGATGAGCGCGATGGTGATGATGGCGCGGAGCGTCAACGTAACCGATCTCGATCTTGCCGCGATCGACATCGCCGGCATTCGCGCAGACGTCAGACAGGGCCTGCGAACTCGGATTCAGATCGTCTACGACCCGCAGCGGTAGCGCGACGCCGGCGGAGATCACACCGACGACCTGGAGATCACAGGGGGGGCTACCCGCGGTCGGCCTCGCCGCGCTAGTCGCTGCCGGATGCGCTCACCTCGTCCAGGCCCCGGCCCAAACTGCCAACTCAGCCGCCGGCCTGGTGTGTAGCGAGCACGAGCTTGCCGTCACCTTGCGGCCAGACAGCCTCGAGGTGCACCGGGTGGCTGGCACGCTGTGCCATGGAGGCAAGCCGGACGGGAAGACGGTCCAGGTACTCCTCTCCGGCGGCGGCTACGGCCGGGCCTACTACGACTTCCCGTATCGGCCGGAGAGCTACTCGTACGTGCGGGCGGCGGTGCACGCGGGAGCTGTCACCTTCAACCTAGACCGCATCGGCATCGGCGAGAGCAGCCGACCGTTTGGCGTGCGTGTGGATGTGGACGCGAACGCGTACGTGGTGCATCAGGTGATTCAGGTGCTGCGCGCAGGCACGATCACCGGCACACCGCTGGGCCCCATCGTTACCGTCGGTCACTCTATGGGTTCGGTCATGGCCATAGCCCACGCACTGGACTACCCCGAGGACGTGGAGGGCATCGTCCTCACCGGCATCCTGCATACCACCAATCGGGAGTACACAGAGCGCGTCCGGGATAGCTCGACGCTGGCTATCTTCGACCGCCGGTTCGGGCGCAGGAATCTCGACTTCACCTACTTCACGTCGAAGCCGGGGATGAGGGAAGAGATGTTCTACCACGGGCCGGCGGCCGATCCCGAGGTCATCGCCGTGGACGAGGCCACCCGAGAGACGCTAACGCTCGGCGAGATCATCTCTGTCGGCAGGTTCGACCGGAACCGGACCCGAGACATTGGCGTGCCGGTTCTGATGGTCATCGGCGACCGCGACTTCACCAGCTGTGGCGACGAGATCGATTGCGCCGACCACGAGGCGGTGGCCGCGTACGAACGGCAGTTCTTCGGCACCGCGGCGGACGTCGCGGTCGCAGTAATCGAAGACACCGGTCATGTGCTCAATCTCCATCCCAGCGCACCGCTGACGTACGCCACTATTCTCGACTGGATTGCGCGCAACATCGGATAGCTGAGGTGGGTCGCTATCTGAGCGTCGACATGGGCTCCACCAGCACCACCGCACTGGTCCTGGACACCGAGCGCGCCCGCGTCGAGGCCTTCCGCTCGCTGCCGAATGAGCGGGAGACCACGACGGCAGCGGATCGCACGCGGGGTCGGTCGGAGTGGGATCTCGCCGGGATGGTCGAAGACGCGGTCGCCCTGTGCCGCCGCCTGCTGCAGGCGGTGCCGGGGGGCCAGATAGACGGCATCGGCGTGACCGGCCAGCAGCAGGGATGTCAGCTCCTTGACCGCAGCGGTGCTCTCTTCGGACCGCTGATCAGCTGGCAGGACCGGCGCGCGGACGAGCCCACCGACGTCGGCGGTGATGGGCGCAGCTGCCTGGAGGAGATAGCGGAGCTAGGCGAGGCGGAGCGGTTCGCTGAAGGCATGCCGCGGCTGCCGCGCACCGGGACCCCACTTCACCCGAAGCACGCCGCGGCACAGCTGTTCTGGCTGCAGAGCCACGACTCGCTGCCAGCGCATGCCAGCACGTCGTCGGTCCCCGACTACCTGGTGCATCGGCTCACGGACGAGGCGGTGGCAGTCGAGCCCACCAACGCACAGGGCTGGGGGGTGTACGACGTCTACGCCCGCGGCTGGGCGCTGGATCTGATGTCGAACCTCGGTCTGCCGCAGTCGCTACTCCCTCCCCTCACGGCCGCCGCCACCGTCGCCGGCCATCTGACCGCAGCGATCGCCGAGCGTCTGGGCCTGCCCGCCGGCATGAAACTGCCGTTCTGATACCAACTGAAGTGCGTGGCGGCCGTAAGGGCTTCGCGCCATGCCTCGTAAGCCGGCCTCTTGGTTGCTTCCTGGAAATCAGTGGAGCGATCCGGCCGGTTTGACGCGGCAGGTCTTTCAGGTGGTCGTCAACGCGCGCTGAAGAGAAAACCATGGCACAGAAAAGTGTGGCAGGACCGGAAATCGAACGGCTGATCCAGCTCCTGGCGAAATTGCCGGGGCTTGGCCCGCGTTCGGCGCGCCGTGCCGCGCTGCATCTGATCAAGAAAAAGGATCAGCTGCTGGTGCCGCTGGCGGACGCCATGGGCATTGCTGTTCGGGAAATCGGCATCTGCTCGACTTGTGGCACTGTCGATACGTCCGATCCCTGCACCATCTGTTCAGATCCGAAACGCGACCAGAGTGTTCTGGTGGTGGTCGAGGATGTTGCCGATCTGTGGGCGCTGGAACGTGCCGGCGCGGTCAATGCCCGGTATCACGTCCTGGGCGGTACCCTGTCGCCTCTCGACGGCATCGGCCCGGAGGATCTCAATCTCGCCTCGCTGATCGACCGTTGCGGGTCGGAAGGCTTTTCGGAAGTCA
>CAJWOB010000314.1 GCA_913043885.1 uncultured Spirochaetaceae bacterium
TGCTGCTGCTGCTGCTGCTGCTGCTGCTCCTGCGCGATCTGTTGCTGCTGCGCGATCTGTTGCTGCTGCTCGTCGATCTGCCGCTCCTGCAGATCGACCATGTCTTTGCGTACCTCCAGCCCCTGGTACGGGCCCTCGCGTATCTCGTCGATGACGGTGCGGTCGGCCAGTTCGGTGGTGCTCAGTGCCGACAGGGTCCCGGGCGCCCGCAGCGGAACCAGCAACCGCGTCTTGCCCGGCCACTGGGCGTAATGGGTGTCGATGCCGGCGTTCTGCTCGGTGATGTGCTGCATCACCACCGGCTTGTACACCTCGCTGAAGTAGTCGATGTCACCGCGATGCAGGGCGTTGTAGACCGTGGCGAACACCGCCAGCGTGCGCGCATCGTCGCGGGAGTACTCGTGGGCGACTTCCAGGTAGCCGACCAGGATACGGCGGACGTTGTCGATGTGGTTGACCCGCGCCTCGGCACCGAGGGACAGGATGTCGGCGTCCAGCCCTTCCGGGGTGGTTGGGTCGGCGGCGCGTAGGATGGTGTAGCGCAGCCCGTAGCGCCCCACCGTGCCGTTGCCGGCATCGCCGCTGAGGGAGGCCCCCATGCTCTCGCCGATGCTGCGAATCTGAGCCGCGGTATCGAATCTAGCGCACGACGCCGGTGAAGTTCACCCATTCGACGGTGCCCTCGGCGGCGCGCAGCTCGGCCTCGTCCACATCGAGGGCCTGCTGCGCGACGGCTACCGATGCTGCGGCCAGCAGCCCGGCGGCCGTCAGCCACGCGATCCCGGCAGTTGGTGGTGCGCGTCCCATGGATAGCCCTCCGCGGCCGCTGTGGCCGTGATCGTCCCTGCGCTGCGCGCGGCGTTCGGCCCTGGCGCCGCCGACATGGTGCCCGACCTGTACGCCCACCCGCCACGGCTGGGTGACGCCGCACAGCGAGATGCCGGGGATCGGCCGCAGGCTCGAGTGGGCGACCATGGGAGCGGCCAGGAGGCGGGGGGGTGCAGGCAGCCCCGGGGCGGGCAGTTCGATGACGAGGCTACTGAGCAGGGGAACGGTGATAACCGCCAGCAACACGCCTGCCACTCGCCGAGCGCCCGTCACCACAAGAACGTAGCGGCGAGCGGGGAGAGCGGGCAATGGCCACGGCGGCGAAGCAGCCAGCGACGCTTGCCCGCGGAAGTGGCGGGTGGGTAGTCTGGCGGCTGGGCGCCGGGCCGACTCGCCCGGGCGGTTAGCTCAGCTGGTAGAGCACCTGGCTTACATCCAGGTGGTCGGGGGTTCGAGTCCCTCACCGCCCATCACTGGCCCACAGCGCAGGTGATAGCATGAACGCGTGGTCAGCCTCCGCGGGTTTCTGGACGCCGCCTTCGAGGGTGACACCGCCGTGGTGGGCGCTGGCCTCTCTGACGATCCATCGCTGGCGAACGCCGTTAGCGATGGGTCGTATTACGACAAAGGCATCTCCGCGCTGCACCTGGCTGCGACCGGCGGCATCGACAATCTGCTTACCTGCGCCGACCCCCACGAGCTGACGCCGCTGCTCGACCGCCAGCCGGTCAGCGTCGTGCTGTTGGACATCCTGATGCCGGATCTGCGCGGCGACGAGCTGCTGGTGCAGATTCGGGAGCGCCACCCTGATGTCGCGGTCATCATGGTAACCGCGTCGGAGGAGGTGGAGCTGGCCGTGCGCTGCATGAAGGCCGGGGCCCACGACTACATGGTCAAGGCGGTGGAGCCGAACAGGCTGATCAACGGCGTGCGCCGCGCGGTGGAGATGTGGCAGCTCTCGCGTCGATAGAGCGAGCTACAGCGGCGGCTGGTAAGCGGCCCCCGCCAGGTCGAAAGCTTCCGTGGCATCGTCACGCGCAACCGCGGCATGGAGGCGCTGTTCGTGCTGGTCGAGGCGCTGGCTCCAACGGCCGAGACCATCCTGGTCACCGGCGAGACCGGTACCGGCAAGGAGCTGTTCGCCGAAGCGGTTCGCCGGGCCAGCGGGCGGTCTGGCGAGCTGGTGACGGTCAACTTCGCCGGGCTGGACGACGCCATGTTCGCCGACACGTTGTTCGGCCACCGCAAGGGCGCCTACACCGGTGCCGAAGGCGCGCGTGGCCGCCTGGTGCAGCAGGCCGCCGGCACACTGGTGCTCGACGAAATCGGCGACCTCTCGGCAAGTAGTCAGGTCAAGCTCCTGCGGCTCATCGAACGGCACGAGTACTACCCAGCTGGGCTCGGATGTGGTGAGGCGCTCCGACTGCCGATTCGTGGTCGCCACCAATCGCGATCTGGTGCAGATGGTCGCGTCCGGCGAGTTCCGCAAGGACCTGTATTACCGCTTGCAGACCCACCAGCTGCACATCCCACCGCTGCGAGAGCGTAAGGACGACCTACCGCTGCTGCTCGATCACTTTCTCGACGAGGCAGCGGCCAGCATGGGCAAGCCCCGACTCGCGGTGCCGCGGGAGCTGCCCACCTTGCTCGAGACCTACGAGTTCCCCGGCAACGTGCGCGAGCTGCGCTCCATGGTGGCCGCTGCCGTGAGCGTGCAGAAGGAGCGAATGCTCTCGCTGCAGCCTTTTCGCGCTGCCATGGGCCGCGCGGGCGACGACGCCGCCCCGCCGCCGGCCCCCACGGAGCAGCAGCTGGTATTCGCCGAGCGGCTACCGACGATCAAGGGGGCAACCGAGCTACTGATCGACGAGGCCCTTTCCAGAGCTGACGGCAACCAGGCCATCGCCGCGGGTATGTTGGGCATTACCCCCCCCCAGGCATTGAGCAAACGGCTGGCCAAGCGCCGCCAGACGGGCCAGTGACCATTCTGTTCGGAACGCTGACGCCGGGGTCGGTGTCGGCGTCCATCCTGCTGCTGTCCTACACCTTCCGCTACCTGGTGTTCGACCCCATCGGGGCGCTCTCCGGACAGGTCTCCAACACGGTGGTGTTCGCCGTCGTGTTCCTTATCCAGTTCGCTTACCGCTTTGGCGGGCTGTATCGGGCCGACGAAGCACGCCTGCTCCTGGCAGCCTCAACCGTGATCGTCACGCTGGTCTGGGCGTCGAACTTCTTCCTCGACCTGCCCATGACCTACGACTTCGAGGCTCAGTACTTCACCTACGAGTTCGAGGCCCATGTCAGCTCCACCGTGCTGGTCGGCTTCGTCTGGGCGTTGGTAGTGCTGCTGCGACGCACCGTGGATCTGTCACGGCGCGAGGGCGCGGCAGCCCCTGCGGGCGCGCCACGCCCACTGGGCGGCCGCAGCTGGTGGCAGCACCTGTGGCGCCCGGCCGGCCGACTGGCGCGCTCCACCGCCAAGTTAGCCCTGCTAACGGCCGCCACCACCGTCCTTTCGCTGCTCTACCTGCTGTTCCAGTCGGGACTGATCTCTCGTGGCGTGTACTCGCTGCTGTTCAACGTCGGTGCGCTGTTGATGGCGCGCGGGCTCCCCTACGACTCGGACGAAGGTCGAGCATACGCCGGCGCTATCACCGCGCTCATGCACGGCGAGGCCTACGCCCAGTCGGCGCGGATCGCGTCGGACCGCGGCGCTTTCGAGGGGTATTCGGTCAACGAAGACGCGATGTTGCGCGTGATTCGCAAGCACCGTGATGCCGCGACCAAGCTGCCGAAGCACCTCCTGCCGAACGAGATGTTCAAGTCGGTGATCGAGACTTGGGATGATTGTCTCACCCTCGGCCAGATGCACGGCTACCGAAACAGTCAGGTGACAGTGCTTGCGCCCACCGGGACGATCGGCTTCATGATGGACTGCGACACCACCGGTATCGAACCCGA
>CAJWOB010000315.1 GCA_913043885.1 uncultured Spirochaetaceae bacterium
ATGATGACAGTGAAAGTGACGAAGGAAGCCTTTAAGGACTATATCGAGGCCTTGCGAGACCTGATCATCGGAAACCTCATCGTGGAGGGGACCGACCCCGGGGGACGCCGAAAAGCGCGGCGCCGCATGAGGACGCCGCCGCGCGGCGGCCGGGCGCGGGAGCCTTACCTTCTCGTCGGGGATGCCGGCAATGCCTACCCAGCGGCTTTTCGCGATCTGCGGGTACTGTTCGTCGGTACTGGCGAAGCGAGCCTCGGCTCGGGCGAGCTGCTGCTCGCCGGCCTGCGCGAGGCAGGTCTGTCGGCGGCAAAGGCCCGCGACTGTTGTTGGTTCGTCGACTCCAAAGGCCTGGTGGTCGAGTCGCGGCAAGACCTGAGCGATCACAAGCGCCGCGTGGCGCACACCGGCCCACCTCTCACCGATCTGGTGGAGATCATCGGCCACGTGCGGCCCAACGCTATCGTCGGCACCACCGGGACTACCGGCGTATTCACCGAGAAGGTAGTCAGGGCCGCGAGCGCCCTGCACGAACAGCCGATCGTGTTTGCGCTCTCCAATCCCACGGTGAAGTCCGAGTGCACCGCCGAGCAGGCCTACCGCTGGAGCGACGGACGGGCGATCTTCGCCGGCGGCAGCCCGTTCGCACCCGTGGAGTTGGACGGCCGCACCCACACCCCCGGTCAGGCCAACAACGTGTACGTGTTCCCGGCGGTCGGCCTGGGCGCGCTGGTGTCGCGGGCCAGCCACATCAGCGACGCCATGTTCCTGAGCGCGGCGCGGGTGCTGGCGGCCGCGGTAGACCCCGCCGACCTGGACGCCGGGCGCATCTTCCCGCCTCTGGACGAGATTCGGGAGGTAGCGGTGGATGTCGCCACCGCCGTTGCGGAGGTGGCGTTCGAGACCGGTGAGGCCGCTGCCGATCGCCCTGCCGACCTCCGTGCCGCGGTGGCGACAGCGATGTATCGCCCCGATTACTCAGCGCCGGTGTGAACGACCCCATCATTCTCGATGCGGACCGGCTGCGTGCCTACCTCGACTCCATCCGGCGGTGCCGCACCGGACGAGACTGCGTCGCTGCCTAGCTGAACAGGTCGGCGCGACGACTCGCCAACAACGCCAGGCGCTCGCGCTGGGCGTCCAGCTGCTGCGGGTCGAGATCGGCCCAGATAACGCCAGGGGTGTCGGCCACGGCCTGCGCTAGGACATCACCGTGGGGACCGGCGATCAGGCTGTTGCCACGACAACGCAGACCCTCGACGTGGCAGATCTGGTCGGCACCGGCGACGAACATGGTGTTGTCCATGGCCCGCGATCGGACGGCCAGCTCCCACTCTGCCGGAGGCCCCAGCCACGCAGTGGGGACCAGCGCCAGCTCCGCGCCCGACATCGCCGCGGCGCGCGCCAGCTCGGGAAATCGGGTGTCGAAGCAGATCCAGCCGGTGGCGGCCACGCCATCCATCGAGAACGAGGCCACCTCGCCCCCAGCCGTGGCCCAGCCCTCCTCCGCGCCAAACAGGTGCGTCTTGCGATAGTGGCACGCCAGGTCACCGTTTTTGTCCAGGACCACCAAGGCGTTGTGCAGACGGTCACCGTCACGCTCCGCCATGCCGAACGCCATCGCGATGCCGTTGCTGCGTGCGTGTGTGGCCAGCTGGGCGACGGCGTCGCCGTCGATCGACTCGGCCACCTCCGGCACTCGCGCCGCCTCTAGGTACCCGCTGACACTGAGCTCCGCGAAGACTATGACCTGGCACTCGGCGGCGCTGGCCTGCCGCGCCCGAGCCTCCATCTGTGCGAGGTTGTAGTCGGTATCACCGAACCGCGCCTCGAACTGCCCGCAGGCCACCCGTAGCGCGTTCATACCGTCTCCGAGCCTCCCGCGGGCTGAGCCGCCAGCCACGGCACCAGCGCCTTGCCAGGATCCGCCAGCTGCTCCATAGCGGTGTAGTAGTAGCCGCGCCAGCCCCGTTCCGGCAAGCCGGTGAACAGCATGAGATTGAGGGGATAGCTACCGCTGTCGGTGCAGCGGCGCAGGTCATCACGAAACAGGAAGGTGGGGATGGCACGCCCAATGGCGACACCCAGCTCCACCATGACCCCCTCGTCCGGCGGCGTGCCGTTGACGATGGCGAAGATGCCATCACACTCCCGTACATCGGCGAGGTCACGCTGGCCGACCTGGAACGCCCAGCCCGGCTCGCTGGTGGGCTCCTGGTTGTTGCGCGAGAACGGCTCCCATACCTCCGCACCGAGGCGGGTGAGCTCTGCGACGAAGGTGGGCAGCAGGATCTCCCGCTGTTGCGCGGAGAAGCCATACGGGCTGGCCAGATAGAGACGCTTGCGGGCCACGCCGCAGCCTACCTCGTGAGGCGCCCGCAGAGAACGCGGGGAGCGCGGGGGGCGCTGGCGGAAGCGACGCCCCGGTCGAGTACACTCGCAAGCGTGTCAGGGTATTGGGGGATTGCGTGAACGCAGCGGATGGGCTGGATCGGGCCGCCGTCGCGCGACTGCTGGTCGAATGCGGGGCGGTTCGCTTCGGCAGCTTCGTTACCAAGAGCGGCCGCGAGTCGCCCTACTTCGTCAATCTCGGCGAGGTGAATGACGGCGGACAGATTGCGGCGCTGGGGAGCATGTACGCCGCCGCAATCCAACAGCTCCTTGCGGGGATTCAGTACGACTGCGTCTTCGGTCCGGCGTACAAGGCCATCCCCCTCGCCGTCGCCACCGCCATGGCAGCGGCGGCGCGGCTCCGACGGCCAATCGGCTACTGCTTCGACCGCAAAGAGCCGAAGCCGCACGGCGAGGGCGGCATGCTAGTGGGGTACGTGCCAGCCGCGGGCGAGCGCGTTCTGGTGGTGGACGACGTCATCACCGACGGCGCCTCCAAGCGAGCGGCTGTCGAGCTGCTGCGCGGCGAGACCGGAGCAGAGGTGGTGGCGATGATGGTTGCAGTGGACCGGCTGGAACCGGCAGGCGATGGCACAGGGGAGACCGCGTTGGCACGGCTCGAGGCGGATCTGGGTGTTCCCGCGCGGGCGATGGTGGATATCAGGCAGGTCGTTGCAGAGGTGAGTGTCGGCGGCGAGGTCCGCGCAGCGGTCGACGCTTACCTGCGCGGATTGGCGGGGGGGTAGTCGAGCGTAACTTTCCCGACGGTCGCTTGTTATATGTATACAGTTGGCCCCCGCCAGCCGGCGGTGGCCCGCTTAGATGGCCATCTTCCGCCTCCGGGGTTTACCTCCTTTACCCGGAGGCTTTTTTTTGTCCGGATTCTCGTCCAGGGTTCGAATCTCCGACTTCCCTCCAGCCCCAATTGTCCGACGCGCGCTGGGTTCGTACGTTCTGGCGAGGAGGCCAACGGTGTCGGATGACAAGGGCAAGCGACCATGGAGCGAGGAGATCGAAGTTGCCGGAAGCAAGCTGGTGGAACGCGTCAAGGAGATAATCAAAGAGGGGAATGTCCGGCGTCTGGTGCTCCGAAAGCCCAACGGTGACATCCTGCTGGAGGTGCCGATGACCGCCGGCGTCGCAGTGGGCGGTCTGATCGCGATGATGGCCCCGGTCTTCGCCGCGCTCGGCGCGCTGGCCGCCCTATTGGCAGAATTCAAGGTAGAGGTCATTCGTGAAGCTGCGGACGAGCAACCGGAGCGCGTCGGCAAAGGGACGCATTCGGGCGACGACTCGTCGACCGGCGGTTCGGCCTAGGGTCCGGGCGCGTGAGCAGACGCCTGCTCGCGCGCGCGGGCGCGCGCTAGTGCTCCCGGCGCTGCGCCA
>CAJWOB010000316.1 GCA_913043885.1 uncultured Spirochaetaceae bacterium
CGGTGGCGCTCGCGGCGGCGGGGGTGCTGGCGCGCGCGATCACCGTAGCGCCGCCGCTCCCGGTGAGCGCAAGCTCGGCGGCACCGACCGGTGGTCGCAGCCGGAGGGCGGCCCCCACCACCGCGGGCAGCTCCGCCACGGCCGCAGCGAGCTCTACCGCCACCTCCTCCGGATGCGGCGTGTCGCGCCGCAGCTCTATCCATAGCGCCACCCGCTTGGGGTCGTGGGTGGGGTCTGCGGCGCGAGGGAAGTCGACCGGCTCGGCCCCGGCGACGGCCGCCACGCGCGGGTCCTGCAGCAGCCGCTCAGAGACGGCGGCGCCCGCCGCCGACGCCCGCTGCAGGGAGGCATCATTGGGCAGGGTAATATCGCCGGTCAATTCGGCGCTGGGCTGACGCGGAAACAGCTCGACCGGCAAGGTGCCGGTCACCACGCCGCCCGTTGGCAGCATCGCCAGGGCGATACCGGTCGTGGCAAGAGGATGCCGGGTGGCGGCTTGGAGCGCACGGCGGTAGGCCGCGTCGAGCGTTGCGCCGCCGGCGCGCTGCGACCGGGGCGCTAGTGTGGCGAGCGCAGCGGGCGTGAAGGTTACGCTTACCAGGTAGGACGTAGTAAGCGCCACACAGACAGCCACCGCCAGATCGGCGAACAGCGCGCCTAGCAGCCCGGGCAGAATGAGGAGCGGCACGAGCACCAGGACCGTGGTTGCGGTCGAGCCGAGGGTGTCCCCGACCACCTCCGCCGCGGCGCGCGCGGCCGAGGTGCGTGTGGCCCGCGCCATGCGGTCGGCGACGACCACGCTGTTGTCCACCACCAGGCCGACGCCGATGGCAAGTCCCCCCAGCGACATGATGTTGAGGGTGATGCCCAGCAGCCACAGAACGACGGCGCACAGCAGCAGCGTGAGCGGTATGGACGCGACCACGGTCGCAGCGACCAGGAAGCGGCGGGTGAGGACCAGCAGGACGCCGAACGCGGCAAGCACGCCGATGCCCCCGGCAGCGGCCAGATCGCCCAGGCTGCGGCGGATCTCTGCAGTGCCGTCTCCCACCACGGCTAGTCGCAGCGTGCCGGCGTAGCGCACCTCCAGCTCGTCCACAGCGTGGCGGAGATTGGCAGCTACACGCACCGGGCTGTGACCGCGCTGCTGCCTGAGCGCGATGGCGACGGCCTCGATGCCATCGAGGCGGAAGAACGCGTGTGGCTCACGGGTGCCCTCACGCACGCGCGCGACGCGCACCGGAGAGGGACGCTGGCGGTTCGACGTCACGGTCAGCCACCCCGATACCGGCTGGGACAACTACGCCGACCGCTGGCAAGTGGTCGATCCGGCAACCGACGAAGTGCTTGGCGAGCGCGTGCTGCTGCACCCCCACGTCACCGAGCAGCCCTTTACCCGCAGCCTGGGCGACGTGGCGATCCCCACCGACCTCCCCCTGGTGGTGGTGCGCGCTCGCACCAATGTGACCGGCTACCTGGGCCGCCAAGTGGAAGTGGGCCTGCGGGTGGCCGCCGCGGAACGGTTCAGCGTCGAAGGCCGCGACGGCCCGGACGCATAGCGACGTGCGCGATAGGCTAGTCGAATGAGGGCGAGTTGCACCCCAGGGACGACACCGACATACTCCGCGATGGTCCTCTCCTTGTGAAATGATCGGCATCGGGCTCGACTTCGGCACCACTAACACAACCGTTGCGGTCGCAGACGGCAACGACATCTCCTACCTGACCATCGATCCGCTGTCGGATCCGCAGACGGTCATGCCCACGGCGCTGTACATACGCCGTGCCATGGACCACGTGGTCGGCACCGGCGCGATCGACGGCTACCTGCAGGACAACGCCGGCCGGGTGGTACGGCTACGCAAGGTCGACCTCGGCCAGATCGCGATGTCGGTGAACACCACCGAGAACAGCGGCATGCCCGGCGCTTCCGAGGGCGACGCGGTGGAGGTGTCGGTAAAGGTGCAGGGCGACGATGACGCCGATCAGCCGGGACGGCTGTTCCGCGGGCTCAAGAGCTACCTGGGTGTGCGCGGCCACGAGCGCTTTCGCGTGTTCGACCGCCAGTTCCGCACCGTCGCGCTTATCACCCTCATCCTCTCGGAGATACGCCGGGCGATCGAGGCCAGCGACGAGAGTCCCGATTCGGTTTCGGTCCACATCGGCCGGCCGGTGCGATTCGTCGGCGACGACGACGCCAACCAGATCGCAGTGGGCCGGATGCGGGAGGCGTGCGAGAACGCCGGCTTCACCGATTACCACTTCTACCCCGAGCCGGTCGCGGCCAGCCTCAGCTACCTGCACAACCGTTCCGACGGTCAGAACCGTTCTGACGAGGGGCACCAGCACGCCAGTAACGGCGCCAAGGAGCGGCTGCTGACCTTCGACTTCGGCGGCGGTACGCTGGATCTCTGCCTACTGGAGAGCGACGCCAGCGGCTTCAAGGTGCTGGCCACCGATGGGGTGCCGATCGGCGGCAACCGCATCGACCAGATGCTCATCCAGCGGCTGGTGTTTCCAGAGCTCGGCGAGGGCAGCCGCATAAAGAGCGCCGCGCACCTGGACGAGCCGGACACGGTGTTTCCCTTCTACAAGTACGGCGAGTACCTGCTGAACTGGCAGATGGCCTACATGATGAATCAGCCGGACATGATGGAGACGCTGTTTACCGGCATCCGTTCTGGCGAAGACCAGCAGCGCAAGCTGGGGCGCCTGTGGCGGCTGATCCGCGGCAACTACGCCTACACGCTGTTGAATGCCAGCGAGCAGGCGAAGTCGCGCCTCGCCTACGAGCCGCAGGCGGCGATCGATCTGCCGGAGATTGAGCTGGACGTGCGGCTGGACCGCTCCACACTCGCCGAGATTCTGGAGCCGGTGGTGGCGGAGATCGACAGCGTTATCGCCAACCTCCTGGCCACGGCCGGCCTGGCAGCCGCCGACGTGGATCGCGTGGTGTGCACCGGTGGGTCGTCACAGCTGCTGCCGGTGCAAGCTCGACTGGAGCAGTTGTTCCCGGGCCGCATCGAGCGCTTCGACTTCTATCGCAGCATTGCTGGCGGGCTGGCTATTGCCAGCGCCCGCGGCTATCAACACCACCTTGAGTGACTGGCCCCGCGGCGCCTCCGCGCCGATGACCGTTACGGCGGTCGCAACCCGGACACTGACGGTTGGCGAGGATCTGGCCGACTTCGTTGTCGCCCACCTGCCGGAGGTCGCCGATCGTAGCATCCTCGTGGTCGCCTCCAAGGCGTTGAGCTTTGCCGAGCGCGCTCTGGTGGCCGACGCCGGCGACGATCAGCGCCTCTACGCGCTGGTGCGCGACGAGGCTGACCAGTTCATCGACCCGCACCTGTCTCGCTACGCGGTCATGCTGACGATCAAGGGCGGCTGGATGTTCGCCAACGCCGGCATCGACCGCTCCAACGCCGACGGCCAGCTGGCGCTCTGGCCGGCCGACCCGCAGCGAAGCTGCGAGGCTCTGTGGCAGCGGCTGCGTGCGGCGTGGGGCGTCGGCTCACTGGGCGTAATCGTTACCGACAGCGGCGGCATTCCGCTCAACTGGGGGGTGGTGAGCCGCGCCATCGCCCACTGCGGGTTCGAGGCGCTGCGCGACTATGTCGGACGTCCCGATCTGTTCGGGCGGCAGATGCAGATGGAGCGCGCCAACCTGGCACAGGGGCTGGCGGCTGCGGCGGGGGTGGTGATGGGCCGTTGCGGCAGTCATCGGCGCGGCAGCTGCGAGCAGGG
>CAJWOB010000317.1 GCA_913043885.1 uncultured Spirochaetaceae bacterium
ACGAGGAGGACACCACAACAACCAGAGTCGACAAGAACGAGCGGATGGGTTTGAGGAGGACGTTGGCGATGCACCACCGCCGGCTCTGGGAGTACTATGTGGGGGATACCGAGACGTTCAAAGTCCTCCTGTGGTCCGAGTCCGCAGCGGTGCAGGCGGCCACAATTCAGCATGAACACTCGTCCGCGGCCGACGTGGTTACCGTCGGCGTCTGCGCTCTGGCGCCGCGGCGTGGAGACTTGGCTTCGGAGCTCGTCAACCGCGCATACAGGGCGCTCTACCAATCCAAGAGCGCGGGCCGCAACCGGGTGACGGTGGCGGGCGACAAGCGATAGAGGCAGCCACGACTGGAGGAGGTGACCATGAGCAAGGCAGGAGCGAGCGCCGAAGCGGCGCGCGTCAACAAGGTCGAACGCACCACACTGGTAGTGCCGTTTGTCGAGCGGGTACGCCACGACATGGAGCGTGCCGACATCCACACCTGGTCGGAAGTGGAGCTGATCCGAGTCGAGACGGACGCGGGGGTAAGCGGCTGGGGCGAAACCATCCAGCACTACACCTGGGGACGGGTGACCGACACCGACGCGGTGGTGGGGCAGTCCCCCTTCGCCCATATGTGGCGCGACGACCTCGGCGCGGGACTGCAGATGGCGCTGTTCGATGTCGCCGGCAAGCTCGCGGGGGTGCCGGTGCACGCGCTGCTCGGCGCGCAGGTGCGTGACCACTGCCCGCTGTCGTTCTGGCACCACGACACCTCACCCGCCCGCTACGAGCACGAGGCTCGTGTGGCGGTCGAGCTCGGATACACGTCGCTGAAGATCAAGACCCGACCCTGGTGGGACGTCCACGAGACGCTGCGGCGAATATCCGATGCGACACCGGACTGGTTCCGCATCGACACCGACTGGAACGACATGTTGATCGACGTCGCTCATGCCCTGCCGGTGTTGAGTGCGCTCGAGGACGAGTTCGAGAAGATCAAGATCTTCGAGGGACCGATGCGGGCCACCGACGTGCCTGGCAACCAGCTGCTGCGAAAGCAGCTACGCACGCCGACCGCCCACCACTATGGGCAGGTGCCGGCCGCGGTGGCCATGGGCACCGGCAGCACCGACCGCTACTGCGATGGCTTCGTGGTGAACGGCGGGGTGAGCGCGATAGTGGAGGCAGGGCGCGGTGCCGAAACCGCCGGCATGCCCTTCTTCCTTCAGATGGTGGGCACTGGTCTGACTGCTGCTATGTGCCTGCACCTCGGGGCCGTCCTGCATGGTGCCCGCTGGCCGGCCATCACCTGCCACGAGCTGTATGAGCATCCGCTGCTGGCGCGCCGCATCGAGGTCGCCGGCGGCCTGGCCCGGGTGCCAGAGGCGTCAGGTCTCGGCGTCGACCTCGATGGAGATGCGGTGGAACGCTATCGCGTGGAGGCCGCCGACCACAGCCTGCCACGGCGGCTCATCCACTTCCGTCGTCCGACTGGGGTGAGCGTCTACTGCGCCACGGGTGGCTATCGCTCGGTGTGGTGGGACTACTTCGGCACCGGCACCCACCCTGTCTATGAGCGCGGCGTCAGCACCGAGCTGCTGGCCGACGACGATAGCGCCGAGTTTGCCGACCTCTACCGTCGCGCCACCGAGCGAGGACCGGTGCTGACGACCGACCAGGGGGTGGGGCAGGCCCTCCGCTGACCGCCGACGGGAGTCGGCGTCGGCGGTTTGTTGCGGCGGCCGGCGCGGTCTATCCTCGACCGATGGCGACCGCGGATCTGCCGGGTCGAGATCGGCAGGGCAACTGGAAGCCGGTCGAGCGCATCGAGATGATCGGTGCCACCCGCTGGCCACCGAACCCCGGTGCGATTCTCCAGTGGCTGTTGGGCTGGCCAGGTTTCCTATGGCCGTGGAACGCGCTGTGGTTCGGCGTCGCCGCCGCAACCTGGCTGTGGCTTACGCCGCCGCTGGCAACCATGGTCACGCTGCAGCCCGGATGGATCGCGCTGCTTCTTGCCCCCAACGTGGCCCTTCTGGTGGCGTACGTCAGCTTCTTCCACGTCGTTCTGCACACTCGCCGGAGCCAGGGTGTGCGCTACAAGTACAACGATCGCTGGCTGAGCAAGCACAACCGTGTGTTCATGTTCGACGATCAGACCTTCGACAATGCGTTCTGGAGCATCGTCAGTGGCGGCGGCCTGTGGACGGCATACGAAGTGCTGACCCTGTGGATGTACGCCAACGGCGCGTTGCCGGTGCTGGCGTTCCGCGACAGCCCGGTGGCGTGGGTGCTGATGGTTCCCGCGATAGCGTTATTCCGCCACGCGCACTTCTACCTCGCCCACAGCCTGCTGCACTGGAGGCCGTTGTACAGGGCCGCCCACTACATCCATCACCGCAACGTCAACGTCGGGCCGTGGTCGGGCCTGTCGATGCACTGGATCGAGCACATCCTCTACTTCAGCGGCGTGCTCATTCACTGGATCGTGCCCTCCCATCCGGTGCACGCAATCTTCCATCTACAACACGCGGCGTTGAGCCCGGCAGCGGCGCATTGCGGCTTTGATGCCACCGAGCTGGGTCACGAGAAGGCAGCGGTCACCCATGGCAGCTTCTACCACTACCTTCACCATCGTTACTTCGAGTGCAACTACGCCGGCGACGACGCCATGATCCTCGACAAGTGGTTCGGCAGCTTCCACGACGGTACGCCGGAGGCACACACCAAGATGCGGGCGCGGGCGCACCAGCGCATGCGCGACCGCAAGGATGCGACAGCGTAGGCGGTTGGGGAGGCGAGAGCCTGGCCGGTTAGCCGCCGGTGATGGCCTCGACGACCGCCGCGGCGTTTTCGATCGGGGTGCCGGGCTGCAGCCCTTTGGCCGGGGCGAGGATGTAGCCGCCGCCGGACGCCATCTCGCGCCGCAGCCTGCGCACCTCTCTATGAATCTGCTCGGGGGTGCCGAACTGGATGGTGCTCTGACTGCCGAGGCAGCCCCAGAAGGTGATGCGGTCGCCCCAGCGCCGCTTCAGCTCATACGGGTTCATGCCAGCCGCCTCCGGCTGCACACTCTCCAGGACGTCGAGCCCGATGTCGACGATGTCGGGGATGATGTCGGCCACGCTGCCGCAACAGTGTGAGAACACCAGCTTGCCGCGGCGATGCACCGCCTCGTAGATCCGCGCGTACCGCGGTTTGAAGAAGGCCCGCCATCGCTCCGGTCCCACCATCACGCCGTGCTGGTGCCCCCAGGCATCGCCGAGCATGATGACGTCGACGTCGGGCAACGCGTCGCAGGTCAGATCGATGAATGCGAGGAACTGATCCGTAAGGCGGTCCAGAAGATCGGCGTAGAAGTCGGGCTTGGCGGCGATGTCCATCAGGACATTCTCGAAACCGCGGATCTCCCAGCTGCTCTCGAATAGCCCCCACCCGAGGTTGGCTACGGTCAGCAAACGGTCTGCGGCTTCGGCACAGCTCCGCTGAGCCTCAGCGACAACCGCGTCGTCGAGAAGGAAGCGCGTATCGATCGCGGCGCGCGCTTCGGCTCCGGCAGCCACGCGGAGACGCAGGCAGGCCGGACCACCGGAACCGCCGTCCCGGCTTCGCGGTTTTCTCCTTCAAAAGAACCCAAAAGACACGAAGAGAGGAGACGCCGCGAAGCCATGGATGCGCGCCTTGCCCACCACGCAGAACTCTATGGCCTCTCGATCGTCGATCCGGCCTGTTTCGAGATCGAGCGCCATCGCC
>CAJWOB010000318.1 GCA_913043885.1 uncultured Spirochaetaceae bacterium
CGTCACCTCGCCGGATGGTGGTCAACCGAAAGTTCGCCCGCTACTACGTGCTCAGTGCCCTCTTCGGCATCCGCAAGCAGGTGTTCATCACCTTCGGCGTCTGGGTGTTGATTCGCGTCTACGGGCAGCCAGTGGAAACCGTGGCAGTACTGTGGGTGGCCAACGCAGTTGCCAGCCTGATTACCCAGCCTTTGGTCGGCCGCTTGATCGACCGCTTTGGGCCGCGGGCCGTGCTGACGGTCGATGCGCTCATCCTGGTGGCCGTGTGCCTACTCTACGGCTACAGCTCCCGGTTGTTTGCGCCGGGTATCGCCCTGGTAGTGGTTGGCATCACCTACGTCGTCGACCACATGCTGTTCTTCGTCGGCTCGGCGCGCGCGGTCTACGTGGGCCGCCTGGCCTCCAACAGCGACGAGCTCGCTGCCACGCTGTCGGTGGGCGTCACCATCGACCACGTATTCTCCATGAGCATTCCACTGGTCGGTGGCATCATCTGGAACGCCTTCGGACACGAGTGGGTGTTTGCCATGGCCGGACTGTTTGCCCTGGTGATTGCGGGCGTCGCTCTGGGACTCCCGCCCAGGGCCGCGGAGTCCGAGTCGCTGCCGGCTCCTACCCCCGCTCAGTCCGGCAGCTGAAAGATCGCCTCGATCTCGACCGCCGCTCCGGTCGGGATCTGCGCGAAGCCAAGCGCGCTGCGGGCGTGGTAGCCATCGCCCTCCTTGCCGAACACCTCGTGCATCAGGTCGGAGAAGCCGTTTATCACCAGGTGCTGGTCGGTGAACTCCAGCGTCGAGTTCACACAGCCGAGCGCTTTGATGACCCTGAGGCCGTCGAGGCTGCCCACTTCCTGATGCACCGACTGCAGTAGCCCGACGGCGATCTCCCTGGCCGCCTCGTAGCCCTGCTCCACCGTGACGTCGTCGCCGAGCTTGCCCTTGAGCGTCGACGTCCTGCCGGACGTGATCAGGAGATTACCGGTGCGGGCCACCAGGTTGAGGTAGCCGCGCTCCGCATCGTCCGGGAAGTCGATGCCAAGATCTTTTGCCCGTTGCTCTGCTCCCACGTTTCTCTCCTTGTCTCAACCCTTCTCGCGGGTCAGATTCTGGTTGTACTCGCCGCTGCCGCCCGGTGGGATGCTCAGGTAGCGCCAGTCGCCGCCGCGCAGGCGTCTGGTCAAGGCCACCAGCTGTCCGGTGTGGTAGGCCACGTGGGATACCGACCGGAGCAGCGCTTCGACGGCCGTATGCTCCACCGAGCGGATCGTGACGGTGCCCGCAAGGTCGTCCTCGGCGAGCGCGTCCAGGGCTTGGTCGAGGCACTGCCACCCTGCAGCCCACTTCTCTTCCAGCTCCGCCCGGCTAACCGGCCGGGCCGCGAACTCCTCTTCGCGGTTGCGCCACGGTTTCTCTCCGTCGCTGGTCAGGAAGTTGGTGAATCGTGACCGCAGGTTGCCGGACAGGTGCCAGACCAGCACGGCGGCCGAATTGCCACCCGGATCTGGGGCCGCCAGCTCGTCGTCCCGCAGCTGCTCCAGCGCCCCGTCGGCGAGCGCCCGGTAGCGACGAAACTCGCCCTTCACCGCGTCGAGGGCGGCGGCCCCTGGGGATCCCGCCACGCTACTCGCTGGTGCTGAGGGTGTGGCCAGTGCTGGTGGCGATGGCGTCCACGGCGACGGCGATCAGGCCATCGATCTCCTGCTCCCCCATCGGCAGCGAGAGCGCACACATCGAAAGCCCGAATGGCAGGTACTGACCGCTGTTGCACAGCGACAGGAACGTGTCCTGCACGTGGGTGCGGTCGAGCGCCAGGCTGCTGCGATAGTCGTGTGGGGCGCTGCCGTTGTCGGTGAGGTAGATCGCAAACAGCGAGCCCATACCAGCGGCCACCGCCGGCAGTTTGTGCGTGGCGAAGCCCGCATTCAGTCCGTCGCGCAGCCGGTCGCCGAGGGCGTTGAGGCGCGTGTATGCCGGGGGGGTAAGCGCGTTGAGCGTAGCCAGCCCGGCAGCGCTGGTAACCGGATTGGCGCTGTAGGTGCCGCTCTGGCCTATCCCCTTGCCGGTGCGGGGATCGAACTGGTCCATGAGATCGGCCCGGCCGCCGAACGCGCCGACGGGAAAACCGCCGCCTACTACCTTGCCGTAGGTGGTCAGGTCGGGGCGGATGTCGAAGTACTCCTGGGCGCCACCGCGCGCCAGGCGGAAGGCGACGATCTCGTCGTAGATCAGCAGCACCCCGTGGCGGCTGGTCATCTCGCGCACGCGAGAGCTCATGTCGGACGGTATGTCGAGGGTCCCCGCCTTCGGCTCGAAGATGACCGCTGCCAGCTCGTCGGCGTGTGCGGCGATCAGCTTCTCGGCAGCGTCCGGGTCACCGAGGGGAAGAATGAGCACGTCGTCCACGGCATGGGGCGCCATGCCCATGGCCTGAGGGTAGGGGACCGGAGCGTCGGCGGGACCGGCAGCATCCGCCGGCGGCTGGAGACGACGAAGGACGTGGACATCGTGGCGAGCTCGAAGGACCCTGACGCTCTCGCCAATGCGTTTGTGGGCTATCCGGGAGTGTCTGAGGTGCTCGCGCAGGGCGACACGAAACTCGCAGTCATTCTCGAGTCGGGAATCAGCGCGGACCTGCGGGTCATTGACGATGAGCTGTTCCCCTACGCGCTCCACCACTTCACTGGAAGCAAAGAGCACAACACGCAGATGCGTGGAAGAGCGCGGAAGCGCGGCATGAAGATGAACGAGTACGGCCTCTTCATCGGCGAAGAGCTGGTTCCCTGCGCGGACGAAGAGGCGATCAGTCGGCTCTTTTCGAACTACATCGACAACGTGAAGGCGTATACCCAAAAACAGAAAGTGAAGAATAAATATACCGGACAAGACGAAGAGCCGGACGAAAGGTTGATGCGGTCGATCGAAGAGAAGATCGAGATCCCCGAATCCCGAAAGGACGATTTCCGACGGGAAATCATGAACTACATCGGGGCTCTCGCCATCGAGGGCAACTTCAAGTGGTTGGACAAGAACAAGAATGGCTCCCTGACCGTCAAGGAATTCCCGAAATACTTCTAGCGATTCGCAGGCCGTATCGCGGGTCTCCGATCACGACCGGAAGGGACACGTGAATCGACCAGACCATGAGCGCAGGAAAAAGGGGAGCGCGGGCCGTCCCGGCTGGGCGGCAGCGATGGCCACGTCTTCTTCGGCGACACGGGCAACAACGAGCGCTGGTGGACGAACGGCACCGTGCCCGCCGTGGCCGCGCGCCTCGTTCGCGGCCTCCCACACCACGTTCGGATGATGGCCCAGCTCGGCGACGATCTTCTCCTCCGACCCCGACACCTACGCCGCGATCCACACCCATGTCGAAAGCGGCATGCCGCTCGACAAGGCCATCGCGCTCGTTGCTGGCCACCCGCATGTTCTTGGGGGAGATGCGTGATGTGCATGCATGTCGAAACCATGCTCGACCGGATCGAGCACGGCACATTTCCGAAAACCACGCTGTCGCTCAAGCCCATGATGCAAGGCACCTGCCTGGTGCTGATCGAGGTGGCGGGGTTTGCCACGAGCACGCTCCTGATCGTGCTCGGCCTGCCGCTGTTTGTCTTCCTGTTCCTCGCCGGATGGGACCTGGCACTGCTTTTCGCCCAGCTCGGCAATCTCGCCAATCACTATGCCAGCGCCGAGGGACCGGCGCGCATCGCCTTCAGCCGCGACCTGCAACT
>CAJWOB010000319.1 GCA_913043885.1 uncultured Spirochaetaceae bacterium
CCACCGGGTGCCGCGGGTGCCGGCTGCGCAGGGCGGCTCCCCACGCCCGCGCCAGGGCGCAGCCGCGCGCCGACGGCGGTGCCCCCCGATTCGTGGCCGGAGCAGCAAACAGCGGCTGCTGCTGCGCCGTTGACTCGCTGGTGCTCCCCATGGCGTGCTTGCACGTGGGTGGTGCGCCCCACCGCCTTTCCCGTTTCCACGCGGCCCCAGCTTGCCCCCGAGGCGGACCCAGACTCGTAAGTGAACCTTTCCAAGGTGGACGCCGCGTGATTCGCACCGATCGCAGCTACTTCTTGCCAGTAGTCGCCCTACTGGGTGCCATCGGCGTCATCGACACCGCCATCCTCAACCCCACCATCTCCGCGTACGCCGTCACCCTCGGTGCCGGTGAGTCGGTGGCGGGCTTCATCGCTGGCCTCTACTCCATCGTCGCCATCCCCGCGAGCCTGGCGATGGGCCTGGCAATCGACGCCATCGGCCGGCGGCTCGCTCTCGTCGTCGGCCTCGGGCTTACCGCCGTTTGGATCTTCGGCTACGCGCTGGCCGCCACACCGCTGCACCTGATGCTGCTGCGGATCGCACACTCGCTCAGCGGCGCGTTGGTGTTCCCGGCCAGCATCGCGATGATCCTGGATGCGGCGCGGCGCAAGATCGGCCGTAGCATCGGACTCTACTGGTTGGTGGTCGGCACCGTTATCGCCATCGGCTCGGCAATCTCGGCCACGCTGGTGACCGGGCTCGGGTTCCGCCCTCTGTTCCGCCTGGTGGCTGCCGTCTCGCTGCTGGGAATGGTCGTAGCCATCGTGATGCCGGAGGCACCGCCGCGCCGCATGGCGCCACGGGCCTCGCTCCAGGTCATTATCGCCTCGTTCCGCTGGTTGTCGGTGGCGTACCTGTCGATGTTCGCCCTCTACTTTGCCTTCGGGATGATCGTTGGCGCGCTCTCGCTGGTCATCATCCAGGGTGGGGTGCCGGCGGAGGAGGCGGCGCGGTCCACGGCTCTGTACGTCGCCCTTGCCACCGTGGTGTCGCTCCCTGGGTTCCCCGTCGTGGGATGTCTGATCGGCAGGGTGGGCAACGCCCGCCTGCTGGGCGGTGGCATCCTCCTCACCGTCGCCGCGATGGCGCTGCTGCTGGTCTCGCTCGACACCGCGGTCCTCATAGCCAGCGCGGTTCTGCTCGGCGGCGCCATCGCGCTGGTGTTCGTGGCATCCACCGCGGTGGCATCAATCCCCGAGGCCCGCGGGGTGTCCATCGGCCTCCATCAAACCTCGAACATCGCCGGTGTCGCCGTTGGTGCGCCGGTCTCCGCGTTGGTCCTCGAGCTGCTGGGGCCAATCGCCCCTTTCCTGCTGGCGGTCTTGATGCAGGTCATAGCGCTGGTGGTCATCGTGGCCGGGCGCAAGGTGATACGCCCGGCGGACCGGGAGCTGATGGGGCCGTCTGCGACCGGCTCGTAGCCGGGACCACAGTCGGTCTCGCCGGCTGCAAGTACTACCTCGCCTCTCGTCGCCATGCCACTCGCCATCGTTGGCTGCGGTGGCATGGGCACTGGCCGGCTGCGGGCGGCGCTGCCATGATGGACCCGCGGGGTATCAGGTGGGGCCGCCACGAGGAGGCTGCCATGACCGGCCAACAGCGGGTGCTGGCCGCACTGCGGTGCGAGGAGCCAGATTGCGTTCCCTACTGCGAGATCGGCATCGATCCGGCGATGGCCGCACGCCTGTGCGGCTGGGATGCCACGGCCGACGTCGAACGCGGCGACATCGACGAGGCGTTCAACATCGAGGAGAGCCCCTACACCGCTGAACAGGCGGTTGCTCTCGCCGATCACCTCTACCTCGACAACCTCTACTACGTAATGCGCGCGCCGGTGTTCACCGACAAGCGGGCGGGCAAGCACGGCCGCCTGTTCTACGGCGACGGCAGGATTGCATCGGTTGCCGATGTCGAGGCGATGCAACTGCCGGACCCCCATGATCCTGCCGCATTGGCCAGGGCTCGGGAATTCCTGGCCGCCGCCGCCGGCGAGCGGGCCAGCTTTCTGATCACCCGGGCGGGGATCTTCCCCACCGTACTCAGCCTCGGATGGGAGCCGTTCTCCTACGCGCTGTATGACGACCGCGAGCTGGTGGAGCGGGCGGCGGGTCGCTTCCCGGTCAGCCACGGCGCCTAGATCGGGCCCACCGACATGCACGCCTCGCTGTGCAGCCACAACGACGCGCTGATGGACCTGGCGGACTACCCGGAAAGGGTGGGAGAGCTGCTGCAGCGGCTGGGCGGGGTGTTCGCGCGCCTTACCGAGCTCATGTGGGAGCGGCTGCCGCTGTTCCACGACGGCTACTTCGACGGGCAGTACTCGTTGTGGGCGCCGGGCCCGATCGCCCGGTTGCAGGAGGATGCCACTGCCGGCTACTCCCCAGCCTTCTATCGAACGCTGGTGCAACCAGTCGACCGCGAGCTGCTCGCCGCTATGCTGCCCCACATCGGACTGGCGCCGCCGCAGGAGGCGCGGCTGCTATGGGTGCGGGACACCAAGACGCTGGACGAGGTGGAGTGTGGCGAGGTGTACCGCGAGGAGGCGCGGGCGCGGCCCGACCTGGAGGTACTCACCGGGGTCAGACCGTTGCCGATCGATCGCGTGGGTGATCTTCCTGCCATCGTCGACGGCCACCCGGACCTGGCGCCGGCAGCTGCGGCCGTGACCGGCGCTCGCGCGCCCACCTGACCCGCCGCTAGAGATCCTTCCGGTTAGACGCGATAGGTGCGGTGCCGCGTGGCACTCATGCGCGCGATGGCGCGGTTCATCATGTCGTTGTTGGCCAGCACCCAGGACATCTCGATCTGGTGATAACCCGCGGCCAGGCCGCGCACGATCATCTCGTGGTAGATGAGCGCGTCCAGTCCGATGCCCCGCCACTGCGGCACCACCGCGGCGGCCCACACCCTTACCGACCGCAGCGGCCGGATCTTCCAGTGCCACGCCAGCTTGGCCAGCTGCCACCAGTGCGGCTCGCCCGAGCGGCAGCGGGCCCGTCGCAGCGGCACGTTGAGATTCGGGAGCCACACGCCAAAGGCCACCGACTCCCCGGCCACCTCGGCGAACACTGCCACCCGCGGGTCGATGATCTGCCTCAGGTCTTCGGCGATCTGGTCCGCATGTCGCTCGGACACCGGCGCAAACCTCCAGTTGCGGACAAACGCCGCGTTGTAGATCGCCTTGATGTGGGCCACCTCGCGATCGAAATGCCGCAGGTCGAGGTGTCGGACGATGATGTCTGCCCGCTTCCGCACCCGCTCCACCACCCCTTGCAACCGGTGCGGGATGCGATCTGCCTTGCGGCCGCCCCAGTCGTTGCCGTTGCCACTGCGGCAATTGCGACACCGCCCATAAGCGGATAAGGCGATGCCCCTTTCCCCACGCCAAAACCTTGGCTGGTTCACCTAGAACGATCAAGGCAATGGACAGGTAACAAACAGCGCGTCGAAGCTTCATGGAGCAAATCCTTGGATGCTTGGTTCGTTAGGTGCGGAGTGGTGGTGCGGCGACTCCCGTGAGCGTGGGCAGATCATGCACATGCTAACGTCAGTCTCGCAGATCTAGCATCCGCTTACATGCATTCTGCATCTTTGCGACTTGCGCGCCGCTCATGGTCGGGATGAACCGCATCGGTGTCTCGGTCGTGCCGGGCGTGCGCTCTCCGATGATCTCGTTCGTGCCAT
>CAJWOB010000320.1 GCA_913043885.1 uncultured Spirochaetaceae bacterium
AATGGCTCGCTCATCTTCCCGGCTGAGGGATGCGAACGCGGGGCGATACGGGTGTCGCCCGCAAGCCACCAGGGCTTCCACCGTGAGCCCTTCGGGCGGAACCGGATCCTGGGGCAATCGGGAAATAAAACGCGCGCGAGTTCTGCGGGACATCTTGAATAGGTCCTGGTCGCCCAACTCGACGCCACCGGACCGGGGACGAATCTCAGCGCCCAGCACCGACAGAAGGGTCGACTTCCCAGAACCGTTGGGGCCGACCAGTGCGAGAATCTCGCCTTTCGGAACCTTCAGCGAAACATCGCGGATGGCGTCTCGGTCCGAACCCGGATGCCTGGCATGAACGCGCCGCGCGCGAAGTGCAGTGGTCATGCGATCTTCCTCCACAAGATGAAGAGGAAGTAGGGACCGCCGATCAATGCCAATTTCATCTTGCCAAGTCCCGTCGCGCGGGAGGATTCGAATCCATCACTGGCCGGTGGTCAAGTGAGTGTCCCTGCGGCACGCTGCCCGCCGATGAGCCAGCCTTTCGAGCCGCTACCCCTCTCCTCCCATGTCGACATCGACAGCAGGGAGGTGGCGCTGGAGGCCCTTCCGGAGGGCGTGTCGGTGCTCGAGCCGGTCGGCCTTGCCGGAGTGGCGTCGCTGCAGGGCCAGGTGGTGTTTCGTTCCGACAGCCTGTTCGAGACACGAGCCACCCGCACTCCCGGCGGCAACTTCCTGCTGATGTTCCCGGCCAACACCCTCGACCGCCCGACCGGCCTCTGCCACTACGGCCGTCCGCAGGAGAAGGTGAACGATCTGGTGGCTCTGCGCTCCAGCGACCAGGGGGCGACCTAGGGGCCGCCGACCCGGCCGATCGACATCGACTACAACCTTCACGGCTTCATCCCGCTGACCCCGCGCGACAGCTCCCGCATCTACAACTTCGGTACGCAACCCATCTGGGGAATGCAGGAACAGGGCCCAGGGCTGCACGAGAATGCCCCGATCGGCTACCGCTACTCCGACGACGACGGCCACCACTGGTCGGAGGTGCGCCTCATCCGTCCGACCAACTATCCGGCGTTTCAGGGTATGTCCGTTATGCGGATGTGCGAGACCGATCGCGGCACCTGGCTTCTGGGCAGCCACGAGGGCGACTGGTCATACCGGCCGCTGATGACGCGCCAATACCTGCTGCGCTCCACCGACCAGGGCGCCAGCTGGGAGGTAGCCCCGGACCCGCGGCATGGCGGCTGGTACGTGCGCGGCTTCAACCGCATGGACGAGGGGCGGCCGATCAACCTCGGCAACGACCACGTACTGTTGATGACGCGGACGCCGGAGGGCCACCTCTGGCAGGCGTGGAGTGAGGACGACGGTGAGAGCTGGACCGACCCGACGCCCAGCACGCTGGTTCACCCCGACGCCCCGCCGATGCTGTTTGCGCTCGGCGACGGACGGCTCATCGCGCTGCATCACAACCGCCACCACGACATCGATTACGACGGTCTCATCACCACCAAGGAGGTGCTGACCCGTGACCGCGGCGAGGTGTGGTTCGCTACCTCCACCGACGGCGGGGTGCATTGGTCGCAGCCCCGATTCCTGTTCACCACCGCGGCGGCGCGGGACCGGGACACGCCGTTCGACAACTTTCAGTGCTCCTACATCGACGCCTTCGCCGACGACGACACGCTGCACCTGTTCCTCGCCCACCGCTGGCAGCAGGTGCTGCACCTGCGGATAGCGGAGACGGCGCTCGACAACCTGCCTACCGGCGCCGATCTGCGGGGCTAGGCGCGCGGCGGCGCGGCGACGTGCGACGCGGCGGCGGGCTACAGCGGGTGGCCGTCCAGGTATCGCTGCAGCACCCGCTCCACCCCATCTGACCACAGCGCAGTGAGCGCGGCACCAAACCGCCGCTGGAAGACGGGCGAGCGCCCCACCTCACCGTAGATGTCTTCCATGCGTAGCCAGGCCGACGGCTCCTGCCGCGCTCGCTGTGCGATCTCGCTGAGCCGCTCCCAGCTGTCGTCGTTGGCCTCGATGGGGTCGCCCGCCTCGGTGGTGCCATGGCAGTAGCGGCACCACAGCGCCGACTCGATCGCCAGGCCAGCCACCGGCTCACCCGCCTGCAGCCGATCGGCCACCGTCGGCACGATGAACTTCGGCTGCCGGTTGGAGCCGTCCCAACACAGGCGCCGCACCGTATCGCCCAGCCTGGGATTGGCGATGCGGGCCGCCACCTGAGACGCGTAGGCGGCCAGGTCGGTCTCCGGCACCGGCGGAACCGTAGGGATGATCTCGTCGCGCTCGATCTTGTCGTAGTAGCGGGCAATCAGCGGGTGGGCGATCGCCTGGTCCGCATACTCGATGCCGAGCAGCCCGGCCGGGTAGGCGACGACCGCGTGGCCGCCGTTGAGGATGCGAATCTTCATGTGCTCGTAGGGGGTTACGTCGGACACGAACTGCACTCCCACCTCCTGGAGCGCGGGCCGACCGGCGGGAAAAGTGTCCTCCAGCACCCACTGCACGAAGTCCTCGCAGAACACCGGCCAGTTGTCTTCTATAGTGAAGTCGAGGGCCAGCATCTGTCGCTCTCGATCGGAGGTGGCCGGTGTGATCCGATCGACCATCGCATTGGGGAAGGCGACCTGGCCGCGGATCCAGTCGGCGAGCTCGGGGTCGTACAGGTCGGCCAGCCCGGTCACGGCGTTCCTCGTCACCACGCCGTTGTGGGGCACATTGTCGCAGGACATCACGGTGAAGGGCGCGTGCCCGGCGGCACGACGCCGGCGGAGCGCCTCCACCAGGAGCCCGAACACGGTGCCGGGAGACGCGGGGTTGGCGGCGTCCGCCTGCAGCTGCGGATCGTCGGGGGAGAACTCGCCCGAGGCGGGGTCGATGAAGTAGCCGCCCTCGGTGATGGTCATCGACACGATGCGGGTAGCCGGATCTACCAGGGCGGCGAGGATGGCGGCGGCGTCTCGAGGGGGCAGGAAGTCGATCATCGAGCCGGTCACCCGTGCGCTGCTCGCCGCCGGCGCCTGCTCCACCACGGTGGCGAGGTAGTCCTGCGCTTCGAGCGCGCTGCGCATGGCGCCATCCTGCGGCAGCACGCCCGCGCCGACGATGGCCCAGTCGTGGTCGCGGCCGCTGGCGAACAGCGAATCCAGGTAGGTGGCCTGGTGGGCGCGATGGAAATTGCCAACGCCAAAGTGGACGATGCCGGGCGACAACGCGGCCCGGTCATAGCCGGGCGCCGCAACCTGCGGTGGCAGGCTGGCCAGGTTTGCGTTGGATAGCTTCACGGCACTGACCGATGACTCATTCTACCGCCCCCGCGACGTAGGCGGTGGGTGAGGTAGGCTGGGCCGTGGCGCTCCGCGCACTGGTGATAGGGACCGGTTGGGCGGCCGAGGGGCATGTGCTCGGCCTCCGCCACGCCGGCGCAAAGGTGGTGGGGCTGTACGGACGCAACGCGGAGATTGCGGCGCAGCTGGCCGCGCGCCTCGGAGTGGAACGGCTGGGCCAGGACTGGCGGGGCGCCATCACCGAGCTCGCCCCCGATGTGGTGGCGATCGCCACCACCGCCGCCGACGCACGAGCGATGCGCGACGCGGTGGTGGCGGCAGGGGGTACGGCACGCCTGCGCGGCGACCGCGGCGCTGTCCCCGGCCATCACGCATGCGGCGGCGCTGATTCGCCAGGGCGCGATCGGCCGCGTGCGGCACGC
>CAJWOB010000321.1 GCA_913043885.1 uncultured Spirochaetaceae bacterium
GCGGAGTACGACTTCGACCCCGCCAGCCAGGCCGAGATCAGCGTCGACATAGGCGACGACGAGATGAAGGCAACGATCCGCGTGAGTGCCCCGGGGCCCGGTGGTACGGACGTCTCCGCCGCCGAGATACTCGCCTACGCCGAAGGACTCGGCGTCATGCATGGCATCCTCCAGGACGTCCTGCTCGACTTCGAAACCCGGCCTCGCTACGACGAGCACATCGTCATCGCCCAGGGCGAGCGCCCGGTAAACGGTGCCGACGCCAAGATCGCCTACATGTTCCACGTCGACCGCTCCACCATCAACCTGCGCGAGAAGGATGGCCGCGTCGACTTCAAAGAGCTCGACCTCATCGAGAACGTCGAGGCGGGTCAGATTCTGGCCAAGAAGGTGCCGGCAGAGGAGGGAGAGTCAGGGCGCACGGTCACCGGCCGCGAGCTTCCGGCTAGTTCAGGAGCTGACATCGAGATTACTGCCGGCAAGAACGTTCGCCTCGCGGAGGATGGGCAGAGCGCTCTGGCTGAGATCAACGGCCAGGTGATCTTGCAGCAGAAGGGCGTCATCGTGGTCGAACCGATCTTCCTGGTGTCCGGGGACGTCAACCACAAGACCGGCAACATCCTGTTCCTGGGTACCGTGCTGGTCAAAGGCAACGTAGAGGACGGGTTCGATGTAAAGGCTGCCGGCGACATCGAAATCCGCGGCAGCGTGGGCAAGTGCGTTATCGACGCGGAAGGCTCGATAACGGTGTATCAGGGGATCCAGGGGAAGAGTGGCGGCAGGGTGCACGCCGGTGGTGACGTACTGGCGCGCTTCATCGAGCAGGGCACCGTGGAGTGCGACGGCAACGTCGTGGTCTCCGACGGCATCGTCCACTCCCGGGTGGACGCCAAGCAGCGCATCATCTGCGACGGCAAGCATGCGCAGATCGTCGGCGGTCACCTGCGCGCTGCCGAGGCCATCCAGGCGCGGGTCATGGGCTCGATCAACGGTACCGAGACCACTATCGAGGCCGGATTTGATCCGCAGAGCATGGAGGCGCTGGCCGAATACCGCAGGCAAAAGGACAAGGTGGAGGCGGCCCTTCCAGACCTGGACCTGAACATCAAGACACTAGAGACTCTCAAGCAGTCGCGGCGTGGCCTCACTGAGGAAAAAGAGGCCAATCTCGCTGAGCTGATCGAGGAGAAGGCGCAGCTGACGGCCGATCTCAACGCCGCCAACAAGGGCATAGCGGAGCTCAACTCCCACCTGGAGACCCTCGGCACGCGGGGCCGCGTGTCGGTGGCGGGCCAGGTCCACCAGGGCGTCAAGGTGTTCATCAAGAATGGCACCCCTCTGGCTGTGCGCAACGAGTTCAAGAGCGTCACCTTTTACCTGGAAGGCAATGACGTGAAAGTGACACAATATGAAGCTGAGGAGATCCCGCCAAAACGTTCGTAGCGCGTAGGCGAGACACCGACGATGGCGATTCTGCCGATCGATCTGCAAGCGTTGTTCGCCACCACCATCAATGCCGGCCAGGAGCAGGCTGCGGCGCGCGATGCGCCGGCCGCTGCCCAGGCGGCGCAGGGGGCCGCACTAGCCCGTCACACTCAGGAGCTCGATGAGACGGTCAACGACACACGGGATGTCGGCGACGGTCCCGAGCGCACCGACGAGGATGGCTCGGGAGCGGACGCGCGTCGCCGCCGCCGGCGTGGTGCGCAAGACCAAGAAGGCGACGAGGCGAGCATGCCACGGGCGACCTTCGACGACCCCGATCTCGGACAGCACGTCGACGTAGTTGGCTGAGGCGGACCGGGGGGCCCTGTGCTAGCCACCTTGTTGATCACTCAGGTGGTCGGCCTCCTGTTCCTATATTGGCTGCTCAGTCGTCGCATCCGCCGTGCCACCGACGTGACCGCGCACGTGGCGGCACTGCGCGCAGAGGTTGGCGGTCTGGTCGCGGAGCTCAACGGCACGACTGACCGCAACGTCAGGCTGCTGGAAGACCGTGTGGCCACCGTCAACGCGCTCGTAGAGAAGCTCGACCGCAAGCTGCGGGTGTTAAGGCGGGAAAGTGCCCGTGCCATGTCCCCCGCAGTTACCATGGTGCCGTCGGAGCGCGGCGACACGGCAACGCCCGTGCCGGCAACGCCGGCACCGGTCCTCGCGGCGGCCAAGGGCGGCGCCGCTACTCCACCTCGGGAGCAAGCCCCCGCCGCGGCGCCGGCGTCGTCCGACAGCGCTCGGCTCGACCAGGATCCAACAGGCGAAGGTGGCGCGGCCGAGCAGTCACAGACCGGCCGCATCGCACGCCTGCATCGCTCCGGCCTCATCGCAGCGGAGATCGCCCAGCGGCTCGGGGTCGACGTCGGCGAGGTGGAGTTGGTTATCGCGCTGCGGGCGGGCGAACGCTAGGTCTTCTGCGGGGGTCGATCGTGCCGACCAAGGTGCACACGCTCGCCGAGGAGATCCGGGCGCTGGCGGCCGGATTCGTCTCTGCACTGAACGATGTGCCACCGCGGCGAGACGACCTGGCCAGGATCTGCCATTCCCTAAAGGCTCTGGCCGCCCTGGCCGGGCACGAGGATGTGTCGGCGGTCGCGCACGCCGCGGAAGACGTCCTCGCACAACCATCGCTGCAACGGCAGTTGCAGGGCGTGGCGCTGTTGTTCAGCGATTACGCGGAGCTGCGGGCGCGCGGTTCCGCGGAAGACCAAGTCCTGCCCCCCGGCATCTCCGCCCGGGCGAGGGCGGCTCTGGACCACATGTGGCGGCCGCCGGATCGGTCAGGGATCGACGAGAACACAGCGGGGCTCGGGGCGGCGCGTGGCGCGTGGGCGACGCTGCTATCGCTCTACGGGACGCGGGTGTCAGAGGCCCATAGCAGAGGCGATCGGGTGTATCGGCTGGTGGTGACCGTGGACGAGACCGCCGAGATGGCGCTTCTCAAGGTGGAGCTGGCGCTGCGGCGGGTGGCGGAGGTAGCAGACGTCGTGGCGACCAGCCCCGCGATAGAGGTCCTCGCTTCTGGCAGCTCCCTTCCGCCGGTCGACGTGTTGCTCATCGGCGGCTCCGCTGTGGCAATTCAGGAGGCCTGCCGCATCGATCGGCTGGAGGTGCAAGTTTCCGAGGTTGCGAAGCCGGAATTCCCCGACAGCGCGGACCGGGCCGAGGAGCCGCTGCCGTGGTCGGCAGTGTGGCATGCGCTACGCGCCGCGCAGCCTGACCTCGCCCGCCCGCTCTACCGGTACCTGCGCGACCACTGGACCGTCCCTCTTTCGGATATTTCGTCGCGGCTGGCGCGCGGCACCACGCAGCTTGCCGACGGGCTCGGCAAGCAGGTGCAGGTACACCTGGACGGTGCTCCCGGCCGCATCGAGGCCGGTCTGGCGGCGGCTCTAACCGAGCCGCTCCTTCACCTCGTGCGCAACGCGGTCACCCACGGGATCGAGACCCCCGAGGAGCGCGCTGCCGCGGGCAAGGGGGCGCTCGGTGTGGTTCGCATCACGACTGTCCTCGATGGGCACACATTGGAGGTCAGCGTCAGCGACGATGGCCGCGGCGTGGACCGCGCGGCCGTCCGTGCCCGGCTGGCCAGCGTGGGTTTGCAGGCCCCACTGGACACGGGCGAGCAGCTACTGCGGGCGTTGGCTGCTCCAGGAGTCAGTACGGCGCCGGAGGTGAGTGCATTGGCGGGCCGCGGCGTCGGCCTCGACGTGGTGCGC
>CAJWOB010000322.1 GCA_913043885.1 uncultured Spirochaetaceae bacterium
GGAGGAGAACAGACCCGGGGTCGCGCGCGCCAACTCGTCCAGCCGGTCGCCGGCTGCCTGGCTTCGGTCGCCGCGGGTGGCTACCGGAATGATCTCTATACCGGCGCGGTGGTGAGGACGGAGCGCCGAGGAGGCCAGCCGCGCCTGCGCCAGGGCAAGCGGGCTGCCGCGCGTGGCGAGGCGCAGCGGCCGCTCAACCACTACGTCGGCCGCTGCCGGCGCCGCCCGGCGGGGCCGTCTCCTGCACTCGCCGTGGCGCTTCCAGGACCCGCCGGTAGAGCGCCTCGAACTGCGGCACCACGCGCTCACTGGAGAAGTGCTCGACAGCGTGTGCGCGGCCAGCGGCACCTAGCCTGGCGCGGAGGTCGGTGTCGCTGAGCACCCGGCTCGCGGCCGCAACCATACCCTCCGTGTCGCCGGCGTCGATGAGGTAGCCGGCCTCGCGATCGGGAACGACCTCGGGTAGACCGCCGATGCAGCTAGCCACCACCGGTACCCCGCTGGCCATCGCCTCCAGTGCCACCAGCCCGAAACTCTCGATGTCGCTGGGAAGCAGCAGCAGATCGGAGCTCGACAGCAGCGGCGCCACGTCGTCCACCACTCCGGTGGTCTCCACGTCGTCCTCGATACCCAGCTCGCGTGCGCTGGCGAGAGCGTGGGGGAGCTCGGGACCATCACCTACCAGCAGCAAGCGCACGCCAGCAACGCGCGCGCGCACCGCGGCGAACACGTCGATCACGCGATCGACGCGCTTTACCGGGCGAAAGTTGGAGATGTGCAGCATCGTGAGGGGGCGCGCCGCCGCGGGCGCCGGCGCCAGCGGAGTGCCAGGGTCGGGAGCGTAATGCTCCGGATCGATGCAGTTCGGGATCACATCGATCTCGCGCTCGACGGCAAAGGTCTCGATGGTCTCCGCGCGCAGCGCCTCGGAGACGGTGGTGACCGCATCGGACTGCTCGATCGCGAACCGGGTTACCGGGCGGAATGAGGGCGCAGCGCCAACCAGACTGGTGTCGGTGCCGTGCAGGGTGGTGATGACCCTGAGGTCGAGATCCGGGGCCATCTGCTTGGCCAGGATGGCCGCCGGGGCGAAGGGAATCGCGTAGTGGACGTGCAGCAGCTGCAGGTTCTGGCTGCGGGCTACCTCCACCATCTTGGCGGCGAGTGCCAGCGTGTAGGGGAATTGCTGCAGCAGCGGATACTCCTCCGCGTGCACTTCATGGAAGGTGACGCGATCCCGCAGCGCACCGAGGCGCAGTGGCGTGGAGTAGCTGACAAACGCCACCGAGTGGCCCCTTTCCGCGAGCTTGATGCCCAGCTCCGTTGCGAAAACGCCACTGCCGCCATGGGTGGGATAGCAGGTAATGCCGAGGTTCAGCGGCTGCATCACGCCGCCTCTCCAGCGGACGGGATCGCCAGCACCCCGTGGCTGCCGGGGTCGGTCTCCTCGAACGCCGCGGCCACCTTGGCGACGAACTCCCGGCCGTAGGTGGCCACGAAGTGCGCAATCGGCAGCACTCGCTCCTGCAGCCCGCGCCGCGGGAACGCCACATTCGCTAACTGCCGGAGCCGGCGCTCGCCGGTGGTGCCACCGCTGAGCTGCGCGCGCAGCGTCCGCTCCTCCAGGCGGGTGACCGCCGCTACCACCCGTGCCACGGATCGCTCCCAGGTGCGCGCCAGGCCCGGATCCGCGGCCGCTGCCAGGTCGCGCAACGGCGCTAGTGCGGCGCTTGCAGACGCGGCTGCCGCGGCGAACGGCGCGCGCTGGTCGGCGTCCGCCGCCGCAAGGGCGGCACGCTTGGCACGAAACCCGGGCCGCAGAAGGTCGGCGACGCCGAGGCCGTATCTCTCCAGGACCTCGCCAGCGTCGCCGGGCAGCACCGTGCACCCCTGTCGCCCCACTACCAGTGGCTGCGGAACACCGAACACCTCGTACACGGGTGCCAGCATAGCGTGGTACGCCACCTCGCCTGGGCCGAGGATGGTGGCCACCGTCGGCAGCACCCAGTCGGCGAAGACGGGGCGAAGCACCGCGTCGGTGGAGAGCTCCTCCGGCTCGGGTGGTGTTCGGACCGCCTCCACACACTCGTCGGCGGTCATCCGCACTCGCAGGCCGGCGTGGTAGCGGAACATGGTGCCGGCCCGTTCTACGTCGAGAGCGGGTGGGTAGCCGCGCGCCCGCACCCGCTCCTCGGCGGCGCGCAGAGCCACTCGGACGTCGCCAGCATCTGCCAGCGCAGCGGCCTGGAATGGGACAGCGAGCGGGCGCAGCAGTCGCGGCTCGGTTACCAGCAATCCCTGGTCGCCGAGTAGCTGCAGCAGCGCCCGGGCAAACACCTCGACGAATGCACCGGGGCGGTCGCTTGCCGCACCCCCACCCTCTGAGGGTGCAAACAGGGTGCGGGCATCGTCGCGATTCGGCGCGCCGGTGAACAACTGCCAGAAGTCAGCGACCGCCGCCGCTACCTCGCTGGTCCACGGCAGGTCGCTGATGGACCGGCCCTCGCCCGCCCAGGGGAAGTGAACGCGGCGTGTGTCGCCACTCGCCAGCTGCAGGTGGGCGTGATTGATCTCCGCAAAGTCGTGGTCCTCTGACGCGAGCCAGAACAGCGCCACGCACGGCACCTGCAGATCGCGCTCGATCTGCCGCGCCAACCGGATGGCGGACAGGGCCTTGTAGAGCGAGTACACCGGACCACCCAGCAGGCCCACCTGCTGCCCGGTGGTGACGCACATACAGCCATCGCCCCCTAGCTTCTCGACGGCCTGCAGCGAGGCGGCCGGGGCGTCTAGCGAGCGCAGATAGGACCGCAGCGTGTGCGCCACGTCAGCGCGAGGGGAGTGCCATCCCTGGCGCGCACGGAGCGCCGGCGCGAACGCGTCAACCGGATGTGAGAAGAGGCCGTTCGCTCTGCCCGCTAGGTAGTCGACATAGAGTCGGTTCTGACCGTACAGCTGAGCGACCGGTATACAATCGAGTAGCAACCTGTCCTATCGTAGTCCAACCGCCGCGCCGCGTGCCCGCCCTCCGTGGGGGCACCGCAGCGGCTCCAGCAGCAGGTGCCGGACTCGAGTGTCGCCACCCGGGGGCCGCGCTCCGCGATCCTGGTCGTTGGGAAGCCCCGCGTTGTCGGTAGCCATCTATCACCGGGAATCTACCGACGTTGCCGGCGCCGGCCAAGTCGGCCACCTTACGCGGCGTGCACGCCTACGATGTCGCGGTCATCGGTGGTGGCCTGATAGGCCTCGCCTGCGCGCTCCGCCTGTTGGAGCGTCAGCCCGGGTTGCGACTAGTGGTCATCGAGAAGGAGCCGCGCACCGCGGCGCATCAATCCGGCCGCAACTCGGGGGTGTTGCACTCCGGGCTCTACTACCGTCCCGACTCGCTGCGGGCACGCAACTGTGTGCGCGGTCGCGAACAGCTCGTGGCGTATGCCCGCCGCCACGGCATCCCCCACGACGTCTGCGGCAAGCTGGTGGTGGCCGCCACGCGCCAGGAGCTCCCGGAGCTCCAGCGACTGCTCAGCAACGGCCACCGCAACGGGCTAAGCGACGTGGAGATGCTCGACCGTGCCCGGATGCGTGAGATCGAGCCTCACTGCGCCGGGGTTGGCGCGCTCTGGGTCCCTTACGCGGGCATCATCGACTACGCCGCCGCGGCGGCGTCGTTTGCGGAGCATGTCGAGGCCCGCGGCAGCCACATCCGCC
>CAJWOB010000323.1 GCA_913043885.1 uncultured Spirochaetaceae bacterium
TCGAGGGTGTCCAGCATGCCGTCGATGTCGGACTCGCTGAACCCGCCGACGTAGTCGCCGTCGTCGACGTACCGCGGGCTCGGGCCGACGAGCACGAGCGAACCGAACCGCGAGGGGTCTCGGGTCGAGGCGAGAACGCCGATCATCGCGCTCACCGAGTGCCCGACGAACACCACGTCGGTGAGGTCGAGCTCATCCAGGATCTCGAGCAGATCGTCTCGAGCCCGGAATACGCCAGCTGGCAGTCGCTGCGTGAATCTGAGGATGCGCGCTATATCGGCCTGACCATGCCGCGCGTGCTCGGGCGTCTGCCCTACGGCGCCGAGACGGTGCCGGTGAAGGGCTTCGATTTCGAGGAAGAGCTCGACGGCCAGCACGACCAGCGCACCGCCGATCAGCCCGATGACGAACGCGCTTGCCGGTGAAACGTCCGCGGTGCCTGCGGTTATTGCCACCAGGCCCGCTATCGCGCCGTTCAGAACGAAGGTCGGATCGGGTTTGCCAGAGATCAGCCCGGTGACGATCAGCGAGCCGATGACACCGGCGGCCGCGGAGAGATTGGTGGTTACCGCAATTCTGGCGATCGAAAGGTCGGTGCCTGCGGTGGTGCTGCCGGCGTTGAACCCGAACCAGCCGAACCACAGGATGAACACGCCCAGCGCCGCCAGCGGCAGGTTGTGACCGGGGATCGCCTTCACCACCGTCTTTCCGTTCTGGTCCTTGGCATACTTGCCGGTGCGCGGACCGAGGACGAGGGCACCAGCCAGACCTGCCCAGGCGCCAACCGAGTGCACCACCGTCGATCCTGCGAAGTCGAGGAAGCCGAGGTTCTCCAGCCAGCCGGCGGAGCCGTGCAGGCTGCCCCACGCCTAGTGCCCGAACACCGGATAGATGATGGCGCTGATGAACACCGAATAGGCGAGGTACGCTTTGAAGCTGGTGCGCTCTGCCACCGCGCCCGAGACGATGGTGGCTGCGGTCGCGGCAAACACAACCTGGAAGATCCAGAACGTGAATGTCGAGATGCCGCCAGACGACGCCGTCTCCGCGCCGAAGAGGAAGAAACTGCCGGAGCCCAGTAGCGGGCCGCCCCCGGCACCGAACATGATGCCGAATCCCACCGCCCAGAAGGCCAGCGTGCCGGTGGAGAAGTCCATCAGGTTCTTCATCACGATGTTGGCCGCGTTCTTGGCCCGGGTGAACCCGGTCTCGAGCATGGCGAAGCCGGCCTGCATCAGGAACACCAGGACGGCTGCTACCAGCGTCCATATCGTGTCGATCGAGACCGCGTTGGCGTCACTATCGGCGAACGCCGATGCGGCTACTACGAGGCCCACCGCCAGAGCCATGCACGCTACTCGCAGGCGCACCGCATCCTCGTTTCTGGTTATAGCATTTGGTCGCCCCAAAGCAAGGAGCGTGCCAAGCTTGGTCGTGGTGGTCTGACCGACCTGAATGTCGGAGCGGGGGGGCGGGGGGGCGGACGACATTCTCGTAGCTAGATTTAGATAATCCTATATCTGTGTAGGCTCGGCCTGGTGGGGCACGTGCCACCCGTCGGGACGCCAGTCGGCGCGATGGGGGCCGTAGTAGGAGTGCGTGGCGTGCCCCGGCGGGGCGACCTCGTCGATCTGCGCTAGCAGCTCGGCGCCAAGGGTCACGTCCAGTGCGGCCACGTTGTCTGCCAGTTGCTGTCGGTTGCGCGGGCCGATGATGGCGCTGGTGATCCCTGGCTGTCGCGCGCACCAGCCGAGGGCGAGCCGCGATAACGGCAGCCCGTGCGAGACGGCGATGCTCTCCAACGCCTCGACGCAGCCGTACACGCCTTCGGAGAAGTGGTCGGTCTGCCCGCGGTCGGCGAACCGCGTTCCGGTCGGCGCGGTGGCTCCGCGACGGTACTTGCCGGTGAGCATGCCGTTGGCCAGTGGCGACCAGGGGATGAGCGCCATGTCGTAGCTGATGGCAGCAGGAATCAGCTCGTTCTCGAGCGTCCTGTCCAGCAGATTGTAGGGCGGCTGCTCGCTGACGAATCGATGCGTGCCGGTAGAGGCGGCGACGTGCGCCGCCTCTACCATGCGCCAGGCCGACAGGGTACTGCTGCCAATGTAGCGGACCTTGCCCGCACGGATGAGGTCATCGAGGGCACGCAGGGTCTCATCGATGGGGGTGGTAGTCGTGGGTCGGTGCATCTGGTACAGGTCGATCCAGTCGGTATTCAGCCGGCGCAGAGAGTCTTCGCACGATTCGACGACGGCCCGCCGGCTGGTACCGCCGGCGTTGCGGTCGTCGTGGTGCATCGACGCATGGAACTTCGTAGCCACCACCGAGCGGTTGCGGGCGCCAAGCTCTCGCAGCGCCTTGCCCAATGTCTCCTCGGAGCTGCCGCCGCCATAGCCGTTGGCGGTGTCGAAGAAGTTGATGCCGGCTTCCAGCGCCGCGCCGATGGTGGCCAGCGACTCGGTCTGGTCGGTGGTCGAGCCGTAGTTGAGGCATCCCAGGCCCAGCGCGCTTACCTCGATGCCAGTGCGTCCGAGCAGTCGGTACTCCATCGCATCAGCACACCGTCGACCCGTTGGTGTGTCAATCGGGGCAGTTACAATCACTCATGGGCACACCCATCGGCACGGTGGCGATACTGGCTGCGCTCCCGCAGGAGCTGGCCGCCATCCACGACTCGTTTCAGCTCGATGCGGCGGCCGACCTGCGCCCGCTGGAGGGGCACCGCTTCGTGCACCGCGGTCTCGAGGTGGTCGCGGTTCGCGTCGGGGTCGGCAAGGTAAACGCCGCCATGGCGACGCAGCGTGTTATCGACGCGGTTGCGCCCGCCGTGCTGATCAACATCGGTGTCGCCGGAGGGCTGGATACCGACCGCCTGTCCATAGGCGATGTGGTGGTGGCCCGCGACTGCGGGCAACACGACTTGGACGCCCGTCCGCTGGGCTTCGCCCTCGGCGAGGTTCCCTACACCGGCATCCGCTACGTGGCCGCCGACCCCGCCCTGGTGTCGGTGGCATCGGGCACTCGCTTGGCCAGCCACCGCGTGCACGTCGGTCGGGTGCTGAGTGGCGATCAGTTCATCCGTCGCGCCACCCCGGAACGGGCTGCGGAGATGCGGGAGATGGCGGGTTTGGCGGTGGAGATGGAGGGGGCGGCGGTCGGCTACGTGGCCGCCAGCCACGGCATTCCGTTCGCGGTGGTCCGCACCATTTCCGACTATGCCGACGGGTCGGCGAGCGTCGACTTCAAGCGTTTTCTCGCCAGCGCAGGGGGCAACTCGCTGGCGGTGTGCCGCCCGATCCTCGACCACCTCGCGGGGACAGTCGGTGCGGCATGACCGTGAGCGGACGGCAGCGCTGCTGGCGTCGTGGGGCGTCGACGCGCTGGTGGGCACCTCGTTCGAGAACGTCCACTACCTCACCGGCATCCGCAAGTGGCCGCTGACCCAGCGGAAGCCACACATGATGAGCCCGGGGCGCTCGGGGCGGCCACCTCAGGTGCTGGCAGTGGTGACCGCCGACGGTGCCACCGTACTCCTTGCCGAGGCCGGCGCTGCCGGCAATGCGGCGGCTGCCTGGGCGGACGACGACACGATGCTGTCCAGCGGCTTTGACCGGCTGGTGGGACGCCGTGCCTTCCGAGATGTCCCCCTCGACGGTCAGGGTGGGCGGCCCTCGTAGCTCACCTTGGCCCTCTGCCCCTCTCTC
>CAJWOB010000324.1 GCA_913043885.1 uncultured Spirochaetaceae bacterium
TCGTCTGCCAAGCAGCTTCGCTCGACGCTGTCGGGGGAGATCGAGCGGCGGAAGAAGGCCGAGCAGGAGCTGAAGAGCGCGCGGGCCGACATTAAGAGCCTGACGCGGAAGCTCAAGGCGGAGGAGGTGCGCTCGGCGGGGCTGGAGGCGGAGCTGTCCAAGGCGCTCGCATCCGACAAGCCGGCGGTCATCGAGGTGCCGGTGGGGCCAATGGAGCGCCGCTACTGATCGACTATCGGCGCCTCGGCGTCGACACCTTCATAAACGCCGCCAAGAACTCCACCGCCAACGGTGGCAGCATCATGCCGCCTGAGGTGGTGGCGGCGATGGAGCGCGCGTCGCGTAGCTACGTCTCGGTCGACCAGCTCGGCCTGGCGGTGGGGCGGTTCGTCGCCGATTTGGTCGGCGTGCCGGCGGTCTATGTGTCGTGCGGCGCTGCCAGCGGCATGCAGCTGGCGGCGGCGGCGTGTCTGACCGGGACCGATCGGGCGCGCGTGGAGGCGCTGCCCGAGGTTGCCGCCGGCCGGCCCCGCGAGTTCGTGGTGCCGATGGTGGACGTCCATGCCTACATCTACCAGTTGATCGCCGCTGTCGGTGGCGTGGTGGTCGGCGTCGGCTCGATGGAAGAGGGCGTAACGGTGGAGCAGGTGCGCGCCGCGGTCGGCGAGCACACCGCTGGCATCCTCTATTATCTGGGGCCGCAGCCGCGGGAGCAGTTGGAGCCAATGGCGGCCGTGGCGCGGGAGGCGGGGGTGCCGCTGATCGTCGACGCCGCCGCTCAGCTGCCGCCGCGTAGCAACCTGCGCGACATGGTGGAGGGCGGTGCCGGCCTCGCCGTCTTCAGCGGCGGCAAGGGGCTGCGCGGCCCGCAGTCGTCGGGGCTGATGCTGGGCGACCCGCAGCTGGTGGAGGCCGCCCACCTCAACAGCTCGCCGGCCAGCGCGGTGGGCCGCGGCATGAAGGTGGGCAAAGAGGAGCTGCTCGGCGTGGCCGCGGCGGTCGAGCTGTTCCTGTCCGGCAGCGACGATGGGGACCTTGCCGAGTGGCAGGCGCGCTGCGAGTTGGTGCGCGATGCCATCGCCGGACGTGGCGGCATCCGCACCTCCATCGTCCACGACGGCGCGCTGACCCATCCGGCGTTCACGCCGCGGGTGCGGATCGACTTCGCCGACGAGGCGCGTATCCCAGAGGTCGCGCGGGCACTGCGAGAGGGTGAGCCGGCGATCCAACTCGGTGCGCGTGCCGGGCTGCTCTACTTCGATCCGATGACTCTGCTGCCGGGCGAGACCGAGATCGTCGCCGCTCGCCTCCACGAGGCGCTGTAGGGGCGCGCGGAGGCGCGCCCGCCTGCGGCGCAACGACCCGCTACCGCATCCAGGGGAACTGCGCGCTCGGCTGGCCGGCGTGTCCTTGCCTCGGATCAGCGCGCGCTGCTCGTCGAGCAGACCCACATCGGCACGCTGCCTCGTTCGCCAGCGGGGCGCCGCTGGCCGTCCGTCAGCGCGTTGCGGGACACCCGCGTCAGGGCGCCACCGTCCGAGGCGATGCGGTAGACGCTGATGTACCCTGAGTCGCCGCCGGTGGAGAACAGGAACCGCCCGCTCGCGTCCAGGCCTATCGCCCGCGGCCCGCTCTCGGACTCGACGTAGCTGGTCACCACCACGGAGCCGTCGTCGGCCACTCGCAGGCTGGCGATACGGTCTGCGCCGCCGACATTCGCAAACACCCACGCACCGTCGGCGGTGATGCGGATCTGTGTGCCCCCGGCATTTCCGCTCCAGTCGGGGGGCGTCAGCGACACTGTCTCGCCCTCGCCCAGCGCACCCGTTGCGGTGTCGATGTGGTAGGCGGTGACGCTGCCGCCCTGCTCGTTGGTGGCGTACAGAATCGGCAGGGTGGGGTGGAAGCAGCAGTGGCGCGGTCCGGCCTCGTTGTTGGCGGTGACGGTGGGTGGATCGAGGGGAGTGAGCGCCCCGCTCTCGGTATCAAAGGCATACTGATATATGCAGTTGGGGCCGATGCCGGCGGCGATGTGGCAGGCGTAGGCCCAGCGGTTGCTGGGGTCGGTCATGAAGCAATGGGCGCTGAGGGCGGTATCACGCCACTCGACCGCCTCTTCGATGAGCGCGCCGTTGGCGTCCGTCGCGTGTACGTGCACGCCCTCGCCTCGGTAGTAGGAAGAGAGCAGGAAGCGGCCTCCGCGGTCCATCCACATGCAGTTGGAGTCGCCGCGGGTGGCGATCTTGCCGATCAGGTCCAAACTGCCGTCGGCGCCCACCGCGAAGCTGGAGATATGCTTGGAGACCCGCTGGGCGACGTAGAGCCGGGTACCGGCCGGGTTCGTCGCCATCGGTGCCGGGCCACCGGGCACTTCCACCCAGCGGAGGGGGCGCAGCTCCCCCTCGTCGGACAGCCGAAAGGTCGCGATGCAGTTGTCATCCCGCAAAGAGACGAAGATGTGTTGCACAGGCGGACGAGTCCGGCCGCCACAGTAGTGGAGCGGGTATGTCCTGGCTACCGGTTGTTGGCCTGAGCGGAGCCGGGCTCAGCTGTGTCATCTCAACTGGTTGGAAACCAAAACATTGGACGGCATGAAGACGATCGAGGTGGGGGCATTCGAAGCAAAGACCCATCTCAGTCAACTCCTGGACGAGGTCGAACGTGGCGCTCAGGTCAAGATCACGCGCCGCGGCAAGCCCGTGGCGGTCCTGCGCCAAGATGACGCGGCGGCGCAGGATCGAATGCTCGCCTCTCTGTCTAGCTTACGGTCTCTGTGTCGAGACCGCTTGGAGCTGTCAGAGGTACTCGAGCTTCGGGACGAGGGCCGGGAGCGGTGACCCGCGCGCCCATCCTGGTCATCGACAGCTCAGCGGCACTCGCACTGGTCCTCGCCGATGAAGAGGGCGAGGGGGTATGAGCGTTGATCGCTGAGACGGTAGCCGCAAATGGTCAGCTGCACGTTCCGGAGCTCTTCTGGTATGAAGTCGGAAACGGCCTGCGCACCGCGGAGCTCAGGCGCCGTATCTCGGTTGACGACGTCGACGCGGCCGCCGCGGCGCTGCGGGATCTACCGTTCGTCGGTAGTAGCGCTGCTGCGGCAGAGACAGCGCGAGCCATCGGCAGACTCGCACAGCAGCACTCGCTAACCTATTACGACGCTGCGTACCTCCACCTCGACGCCCCCTTGAAGACCTTTGCCACTCATCTCCTGCAACTGCGGGGGATGTACGAGGTCATCCTCTAGCGGCCTCTCCGACGCCTGCCGGGCCGTGTTCGTTGTGGCCGACTCAGCCGCCAGGCGGCCTGCTTTGCAGTGGCCGACTCAGCCGCCGGCTACCAGTTAGTGACCGATCCGTCCTCCCGGTGGAGGATCGGCGCCTGCCAGCGCCGGAACTCCGCCTGAGCCGCAGCTGCCTCCTCGTTGAACTCGACGCCGAGGCCGGGGCCGTCTGGCACTCGATGCACCACCCCGTCCAGCTTGGGCTGTACCGGGAATAGATCGTCGCCGTACAGCAGCCCTTCCTGCGACCGCTCCTCCAGCCAGCCGAATAGCGGCGTGGCGGCCGCCAGATGCAGGGTGGCGGCGGTGCAGATCGGGCCCAGTGGGTTGTGCGGCATCAGCTCGATGTAGTGAGCCTCACACATGCCCACCACCTTCATCGCCTCGGTGAAGCCGCCGACGTTGCACAGGTCCAGCCGGGCA
>CAJWOB010000325.1 GCA_913043885.1 uncultured Spirochaetaceae bacterium
AGTTTTTGTTTTTTATTTTAACCTACCGCCGCCGGCTCGGTGCAGGAGGCGGCTGCCCGCCATATCGCCCATCCGGCCCTGCGCCGCGAGATGCATGAGCTCATCGAGCTCATCTTCAGGGTCGCCGCCCGCGGCCTGGGCACCTATCAGGATATGAAGCGCCAGCAGGGAATGATCGACTTCGTCGACCAGGAGGTGTTCGCCCTGGACCTGCTGAGCCGAGACGAGCTGGCCTCGCTGGTGGCGGAGCAGCTCGATCTGGTACTGGTGGATGAGTTTCAGGATACCAGCCCGCTGCAGCTGGCCATCTTCCTGAAGCTGGCTGCGCTGGCGAACCAGTCGGTATGGGTGGGTGACCCCAAGCAGGCCATCTTCGGCTTCCGCGGCATCGACCCCACGTTGATGGACGCGGCGATCGAGACCTTGAGCGATCCAACGCGCGACCCGGAGCTGGTGCAGGCGGCAGTGCGTTCCCTAGCGCCCGAGCGGCAAGCTCCCCCGGCGACGGAAGGGACAACCAGCCACCTGGAGCGGACGTTCCGCAGCCGGCCGGCACTGGTGGAGCTCACCAATGCCCTGTTCGTTCCGGCGTTCGGCACGCATCAGGGAATGGCAGCTGACCGTGTGCGGGTGACGGCCGATCGGCCGGAGTCGGACGGCCTGGGCCCGGCGCTGCAGCAGTGGTCGCTGCTCGACGCCACGAACGGTGCGAAGCGGGCAGCTGCCGTAGCTGCTGGGGTGCGCCAGCTGCTAGCGGACGAGCCGCTGGTGTGGGACCGCTCCAGCGACCAGCATCGGCCGGCACGCGCCGGCGACATCGGTGTGCTGTGCCGTACTAACGCGCAGTGTCGGGAGGTGGCGGAGCAGTTGGGTCGCTTCGACATCCACTCGGTCGTGGCGCGCGTCGGGCTGTACTCCACCGCCGAGACTCAGGTGTTGCTGGCGGGGCTGCGACTCTGGGTAGACCCTCGCGACCGACTGGCGGCGGCGACGTTGGCGCGGATCGCAGAGTATCCGGACGACGCGAGCGGGTTCCTGGGGCACGCCCTTACCCCGCGGGGCCCACAGGAGGAAGCGAGCAGCCACTCGCCGTTCTTCTCGAGCCCGGCGGTGAGCGCAATCGTGCGCGCGCGCGAGCACGAACCCGATCTCGGCATTCTCGGCGCGATCGATACCGTGGTGGCAGCCGTCGAGCTATCCCACCTGGCGGCGGCATGGGGCGAGTCCGCGCAACGGACGGCCAACCTCGACGCGCTGCGGGCGCACGCCGCCCGTTACGCCAAGGAGCGCCACGTCAGTGGGGACGCCGCCACCCTGGTCGGGTTCATCGCCCACTTCGATGAGCTGGCGACCGACGACTGGTGGGGGCGCCCCACGCGCGGCGACACCATCGCCCGGATGGGGGGCCAAGACGCGGTGACGGTCTCCACCTGGCACGCGGCCAAGGGCCTGGAATGGCCGATCGTGCTGCTGTTTGGCCTGGAGTCGCTGCGCAAGCCGGAAGCACACGGTGTCCACGTTCTCAGTGATCGCCCGGCGTTCGACGTGACCGACCCCCTCGGCGGACGTTATCTGCACTTCTGGCCGAGCCCCTACACCAACGCGGCACAGAAAGGCCCAGTCAAGGACGCGTATGCGCAGAGCGTCGAGTACCAACACATAGCCGCCAAGGCCGAGCGGGAGGCGCTACGCGTCCTGTACGTCGGCTGGACCAGAGCGCGGGACGCGTTGGTGCTGGCGGCGAAGCAGGGGTCGCTGCTGAACGGGCTGCTGGGGACACTCTCCGCTATCGAGGCGGGCCTGATCTCCGAGTCTCTCGTCGATGGCGACGACACAGTGGACGTTGAGTGGGGGGGACATCAGTTCCAGTTGCCGGTGACCCTCCTTGGACCGGTGACATCGGCGGCGTCACCGGCACGCCTCGGCGGGCAGATTCGTACCGGCGCGGCGCCGGGCGAGATTGCGCCGGCGCGCCTGTCACCGTCGAACCCGGTGCCGCGGCCAGGCGTGCTCGGGGAACCCGTGCGGATTGGTGAAGCTATCCGGCCGCGCGGCCAGTTCGTCGAGACGGTCATGGGAGACGCGGTGCACGCGTTCTTCGCGGCGGACGCGACTGGCCGAGTGGAGGCGCGCGCGTCGCGGGTCGAGTTGGCGGCCGCACTCCTGCAGCGGCACGGCATCGGCGCCGCGCTGCCGGCAGCCGAATTGGTCGAAATGGCCGACTGTCTGTGGCGCTGGCTGGAGAGCTCCACTGGGAGCGAAGCCGAGATCGCCGTCGAGGTCCCGATCGCCCACCGCCTCGAAGGAGGTACCCAGGTGCTCGGTGAGTGCGATCTGCTGGTGCGAAGCGGCGGTCGCGCGGTGGTCGTCGATCACAAGATCTACGGGCTGGCGACCGCCACCGAGCTGGTAGGCGGGCTTGCCGGCCAGCTTGGCCTGTACGCGGACGTGGTCGCCGCCGCCGAGTCTGTGGCGGACGTCGACACGTGGTTGCACCTGCCGTTCGCCGGACTGGTGGTGGAGCTCACCACACCGCAACCGTCCGGCTCGGCGCAGCCGCCGCAGGATGCGCAGCCGCCCGGCGACGACGGGATCTACGTGCCCGGCGAGCTCTTCGATATAGAAGAAACCGGCTCCGCGAAAGGGAGATCTAACCGTCAGCGGCCGCCACCACGGCCTCGACCACCTCCATCGCACGGATCGCGCCGGCGGTTCCGCACGCTGGCGTCTCCACCGTCCCGCCCCGCACCACCAGATCGATGAAGTGTGCGGCCTGCAACCCCGTGCTGTCGTCGTCCGGCGCCTCGATTGGGCTGGTCTCGCCGTTGATGACGAAGTGGCCCGCGCGCACACCCTCGAGATACGCGGAGATGCCGAGTCCGTGGATCTCGTAGCGCTCCAGCCTGCCGCCGGTGGTATAGGCCGCCGTCAGCTGGATGATGGTCCCCGACTCCGCCACTGCCAGTGCGGCGTGGCTGTCGATAAGGCGCCCCTCGGCCCGGCCACTGGCGGCGTGCAGGCGCTGCAGGCCGCGGTCGCCTGCCGCATACAGCGCCCAGTCCACCGCGTGGATGGGGCTCTCGACGAAGGCCCGTTCGCGAACAGCCGGCGTGTAGCGGCCAGCCTGCTCCAGCTGCGCCAGGCTCTTGTGAAACTCCGCCACCACCTGTACCACCGGTCCGCGCTCCCGCACCGCAGCGAGGGCGGTCTCCAGTAGAGGGTGGAAGCGGCGGTTGAAGGCCACCATCAGCGGCGCACCGCCGCGCTGCTGGGCGGCGACCAGCTCCTGCGTCTCGTGCAGGTAGATGCCCGGCGGCTTCTCCATCAGCGTCGCCACGCCAGCCTCCACGAAGGGCAGCGCCATCGGCGCGTTGAGCTCCTGCGGACCGGAGGTGACCACGGCGTCCAGTCGCTCGCCTGACGGCAGCGCCGTCATCAACTCCTCGATCCCGGAGAACGCCTCTGCCTGAGGCGCCATCGCCGCAGCCCTGGCGAGCGCATCGCTGCTGGGATCGCAGTAGCCCACCACCTCCGCCGTTGGGAGGTTCTGCATGGCCTCCAGGTGGTTGAGGCCACGCGGGCCTACTCCGACCACGGCCACCCGCACCTCGCTCACGGCGCTGTCACCCCATCGCGCCTGCGGCGGGCCACTAGGTCAAACTCCATCGCGGGAGCACATCGGGGTTCACGTACGAGCGC
>CAJWOB010000326.1 GCA_913043885.1 uncultured Spirochaetaceae bacterium
CGTCGACACTACCGTCGCTGCCGTCACCCACAGGAGTCCCGGGGCGGAATTCGACGCCTTCTTCGCGCAACAGGGCAAGCCGGCGTTCGACCACCACTGGCTTATCCAGTTTCATATTCGGTATACCGTACATCAGCAATCCGCCAATTCGGTCGGTCCGCTCGTACACCGCCACGCGGTGCCCGGCGCGGTTCAACTGATCCGCGCACGCCAGCCCGGCGGGACCGGAGCCGACGACTGCCACCCGCTTGCCGCTGCGAAGCGCCGGCGGCCGCGCCACCACCAGGCCCTCCTCGAAAGCGCGCTCGATAATCGACCACTCTGTGTTTTTGATGGTGACCGCCGGCTCGTTGATTGCCAGCACGCATGCGCTCTCGCACGGCGCTGGACACACCTTGCCGGTGAACTCGGGGAAGTTGTTGGTCTTCTCCAGACGCTCCAGGGCATCCTGCCACCTGTCACGATAGACCAGATCGTTCCACTCGGGGATCAGATTGGCGAGCGGGCAGCCGACGGTCTGCCGGGTGTCGTCGCGGCCGCCACCGGTATGGCAAAAGGGCGTGCCGCAGTCCATGCAGCGTGATGCCTGCTCGCGCAGCTGCGCGTCGCTGACGTGGCTGTGAAAATCGTTCCAGTCGTGAACCCGTTCGTGGGGTGAACGGTCAGGCGCCAGCTCCCGCTGGTGTTGCTGAAATCCGGTCGGGTTACCCATCGTCGAACAACTCAGTTGCCGCCGCTGCGGGCGAGGTCGCTGGCGTTGGCGTGGAAAGCGGCCACGGTGGCCTCCTCGCGGCTGAGGCCACGCGCGGCATAGGAGTCGATGCCCTCGAGGATGCGGCGATAGTCGCGCGGGTACACCTTCACGAACTGGCTCAGCGAGCGCTGCCAGTCGTCGAGTACCCGTTGCGCGCAGGCACTCCCGGTGAACACGAGGTGGCGCTCGACCATCTGGCGGACCTCGATGGCCTCCTCGCCCGGATCCAGGGGCAGCAGCTCCACCATCTCGGTGTTGCAGCGCTCGGCAAAGGTGCCATCGAGGTCGAGCACGTACGCCAGCCCGCCGCTCATCCCGGCGGCGAAGTTGCGGCCGGTGGCACCAAGGACCACCACGCGGCCCCCGGTCATGTACTCGCAGCCGTGGTCGCCACAGCCCTCCACCACCGCGTCGGTGCCGCTGTTGCGCACGCAGAAGCGCTCGCCGGCGATGCCGTTGAAGTAGGCAGATCCGCTGGTGGCGCCGTAGAGGGCGACGTTGCCGACGATGATGTTCTCTTCGGCGACATAGGCGGTGCGTGGTGGCACACGGACCACGATCTTGCCGCCCGACAGCCCCTTGCCGACGTAGTCGTTGGTGTCACCGTTGAGCACCAGAGAGAGGCCGCGCGGGATGAAGGCGCCGAACGATTGTCCGGCCGATCCAGTGAAGGTCAGCTTGACCGTGTCGTCAGGGAGTCCGGCTGCGCCATATCGGCGGGTAATCTCGCTACCGACCACGGTTCCGACCACGCGATTCTCGTTGCTGATCGGCAGCTCCGCTCGCACGTCCTCGCCGCGTTCGAGTGCGGCGCTAGCGAGGTCGAGGAGTTGGGTGACATCCAGGCTGCGTTCGACGCCGTGATCCTGGGACACCACCTGGTGGGTGTCCACGCCCGCTGCGGCCTCGGGACGAGCAAGCACAGACCGCAGGTCGAGACCGCTCGCCTTCCAGTGGTCGACTGCCGACTCGGTAACGAGACAATCGGCGCGACCCACCATCTCGTCGAGGGTCCGGAAACCGAGCTCGGCCATCAGCTCCCTCACCTCCATGGCAACGAATCTCATGAAGTTGACCACGTGGGCGGGATCGCCGGAGAACTTCTTGCGCAGCTGCTCATCCTGGGTGGCGACACCTACTGGGCAGGTGTTCAGGTGGCACACCCGCATCATTATGCAGCCGAGCACGATGATAGGCGCTGTAGCGAAGCCGAACTCCTCTGCACCAAGCAAGGCGGCAACGACTACGTCGCGGCCGGTCTTCAGCTGACCGTCGACCTCCACCGCGATGCGATCGCGGAGGTTGTTCATCACCAGAGTCTGGTGGGTCTCTGCCAGGCCGAGCTCCCAGGGAAGCCCCGCGTGTTTGATGCTGGAGACCGGGGAGGCGCCGGTGCCCCCTTCGCTGCCGCTGATCAGCACGACGTCGGAGTGGGCCTTGGCCACCCCGGCGGCAACCACCCCCACCCCCACTTCCGAGACGAGCTTGACGCTGATGCGCGCCTCGCGGTTCGCGTTCTTCAGATCGTGTATCAGCTCGGCAAGGTCCTCGATCGAGTAGATGTCGTGATGGGGTGGTGGAGAGATGAGTCCCACCCCTGGCGTGGAGTGCCTCACCTCCGCGATGGCGGGGTAGACCTTGTGGCCGGGAAGCTGGCCTCCCTCTCCCGGCTTGGCGCCCTGGGCCATCTTGATCTGCAGTTCGCGCGCGTTGATCAGGTAATTGCTGGTGACCCCGAAGCGTCCGGAGGCCACTTGCTTGATGGCACTGTTGCGCGAATCTCCGTTGGGATCGGGGATGTAGCGCGCCGGGTCCTCGCCGCCTTCGCCGGTATTGCTGCGCCCACCGATCCGGTTCATGGCTATGGCCAGATACTCGTGGGCTTCCTTGCTGATCGAACCGTAGGACATGGCCCCGCTCTTGAAGCGCCGGGTTATGGCCTCCACCGACTCGACCTCATCCAGGGGGATGGCCGCGTCGGCGAATTTGAACTCCAATTGGCTGCGCAAAGTGGCCATCTTTGCGGACTGATCATTGACCAGATCGGCGTACTCTTTGTAGAGCTCGAAGTTATTGGTGCGCGCAGCCTGTTGCAGCTTGTGCACCGTCTGGGGACTGAAGAGGTGGGTTTCGCTATTCTGGCGCCACTGGTACTGCCCGCCGGCATCCAGGGTGCGGCCATTACTTGGATTTTTGGGGAAGGCGCGCTCGTGTTGCCGCAGCGCTTCCCGGGCGATTTGGTCCAGGCCAATGCCCTCGATGCGCGAATCGGTCCAGGTGAAATACTTGTCGATGACACTTTGATTGAGCCCCACGGCCTCGAAAATCTGAGCGCCGCAGTAGGACTGGACGGTGGAGATACCCATCTTGGCCATCACCTTGACCACGCCCTTGACCACGGCTTTGTTGTAGCCGGATACGGCCTGTTCGTAGGACAACTCCGGCAACATGCCTTCGCGAATCATGTCATCGAGGCTTTCGTAGACCATGTAGGGATTGACGGCCTGGACCCCGTAGCCCAGCAGCAGGCAAAAATGATGAACCTCGCGCGGTTCGCCGGATTCGAGCACCAGCCCCACCCGGGTGCGGCTGCCGGCACGGATCAGATGGTGGTGCAGGCCCGCCACCGCCAGCAGCGCCGGAATGGGCGCGCGCGCCCGATCCATTTCCCGGTCTGATAGAATCAGGATATTGACGCCTTCCTCTATGGCTTGATCGGCGGCGGCAAACAACTCTTCCAGCGCCCTCTCCAACCCGGCCTCGGCGGCGGCCACCGGAAACAGAATCGGCAGTGTCGCGGTTTTGAAACCGCGCTGGTCCACCTGCCGCAAGGTCGCCATTTCCTCGTTTTTGAGCACCGGGGTGTGAAGCCGAATCTGGCGACAACTCGCCGCCTCCGGCTCGAGCAGATTGCGCTCCGCGCCGAGCATGAGCTCCGTGGA
>CAJWOB010000327.1 GCA_913043885.1 uncultured Spirochaetaceae bacterium
TGCCGTAGTGGAAGAGGAGGTTCCTGAGGATGATCCTTGGTATGATGGTGCTGAACAACGCCGCTCCGCAGCAGAGGAGGTAGAAGAAGAGGCAGCAGGCGGAGGTGCTGCCGTTGGTGTGGGACGCCAGCCAGCCCAGCGATGCGCTCGATCTCATCTACAAGAGCGTGGTGCGCATGCCGATGATCCTGAACGCCCAGCCCGAGCCGGCGCGCAAGCGCATTCACGAGGCCATTCTCGCCGGGGCCGAAGAACGCCGCGATGGGGCGGCCATCCGCTTCGCCTTTCCCGCCGCCATGGTGACCGGACACGTGGGCGACCGCTAATCCGCTGGTGGTCGAGCGCGGGGAGACCGGTCTGCACGTCGTTTTCGACGCCGCGCTCGACGGACCCGGCTGGCCCGGCGTGCTTGCCGATCGCGAGGCTGCGGTCGGTCGCGCGTGGCTGGGACCGCTGGGACTGCTCGACTCCCTCGAGACCCGGCTCGGCCTCGCTGGACGCTTCGCCGACCCGCTGCGCCGCACCGTTCAGCTCGCCGCATCGCTCGAGGAGCGGGACGGCTACTGGCGTTCCTCCTTTGACGTAGATCGGCTGGCGACCTGTCGCCGCCTACTGCGGGACCGCGACACGCTGGCCATATGGGGGTGGAGGGGGCAGGCGGTTTCACCACGCCTCGGCGAGCTGCATCGTGCCACCGCCGACGTTGCCGCCGGTCTCCCCGACCGTCTGCGGGCTGTCGTTGCGGCGCTGGATGCGGGCCGATCCCCGGACATTCACACGCTTGCCAGCGCCACACGGGTGGCCGACCTGCCGCCGCTGTGGCGACAGGTGTTCGATGGACTGGTTGCCGCCGGTACCCGCCTCCACCACACGGCGCCCGAGCCAGCGTCGGCGAATGGGGATCTGGCCGCCGCCCGCACCAGCCCGTTCGCGCCCACCGGAGATGGCAGCCTGAGCCTGTTGCGCCGCTACGGCCCGCTCGATACTGCCGACGAGGTGGCGGCGGCCCTGGCAGCCGCCGATGGTCGGGAACGGGTGGTCATCATCGGCGCCGATCACGTCCTCGACACCGGCCTCGCCCGGCACGGGCTGCCACGTGCAGGCGCTGCCCCGGCCGACGCCTCTTCCTCCGCGCAGCTCCTGCGCCTCGTGGTGGAGGCTGCATTCATCCCCATGGAGACCGGCGAGCTCCATTCGCTGGTAACCGCCGATCCAGGCCCGGTCCCGCGCCGCGTCGCTCGACGCCTGATGCGGGCACTGGATAAGGCACCGAGTCGACTCGCCCCCGTCTGGGAACAGGAGCTTGCCAACGGCATCGCCGCACTCGAAGAGGAGCGACGCGACCAGGTGCGCGACCGTCTGAAGCTTCTGCTCACCCCTGCGTGCGGGCGCGACGAGCGACTGCCGGCCACCGCTCTGGCGGATCGGCTGGTGGCCCTGACCGACTGGGCGCGGCGTCGCGTGCCGTTCGTCCTCACCCTCCTCGATCTGGTGGATCACACCAACGCGATGCTCGACTCGCTGGCGACCCTGCGCGTCGAAACGCTAGCCTGGCACGAGGCGAGAGCGCTTGTCGCCGCTCTGGGGGAGCCACCGGCCCACCGCGCCGGCGCGGTAGCCGAAGCAGGGATCGGGCACCTGCGCGACCCCGGTGCGCTGCTGGGTCCCGCGGACACCGTGGTGTGGTGGAACTTCAGTCTATGCGCTGCCTCGCGCCCCGCCCGCGTGCCGCTGACCGTTGCCGAGCGTGAGGGCCTCGCGGCCGCTGGCGTGGAGCCGCCTGACGTCGCAGGTGCGACGTCAATTCAGAACGCCGGCTGGTGTCGCCCCCTCGAGCAGGCGACCGGCAGCCTGATCCTGTGCTGCCCACAGACGGACGAGGCCGGCGAACGCGTGGCACCCCACCCCCTCTGGGACGACGTGGTCGCCTCGCTCGCAGACCCGCGCCTGTCCTCGGTCCTGACCTCGGCAGAGGTGGTCGCACCGGCGCGCGCCTCATGGTCTGCGGTGGCCGCCCGACCACTGGTGATGCCGGCAGTCTCCCCCCGCCTGCCGTTCGGCCTACCGCCGCGAGACCGGGAGTCCGTTACCGGGCTCGACTGCCTGCTCGGGTGCACCGTCGACTGGGCGCTCACCCACCACGGCAAGCTGTACCCAGGGCTGGCTGCCGCTCCCGATGACGCCAGCCCGAGCCGACTGAGCACCATCGTGCACAACCTGTTGGCGGAGGTGCTCGGTGGCGAGAGGATCCCCGACCCGGAGGCGGCGGCCGCAGCAGTCGTCGATCTGTTCGATCGCGACGCCGAGCAGTGGTGCGAGGCGCTGGGGCTGCCACGGCTCCAGCCTTCGCGCGCCACCGTCAAGCAGGTGGCCACCGACTCCGCGCGCGAGCTTGCCAGGTTGGCTGAGTCGCTCGGAGCGACTGTCGCATCGACGGAGCACAAGATCGAAGCCGCCGTCGATGGCCTGGCGATGGGTGGCCGGATCGACCTCCAGCTGCACTCTGCGACGCCGGACCGGCCGGTGGTGCTCGACCTGAAGTGGGGGAAGAAGCGGTATCGCGAGGCGGTGGAAGCCGGTACCGCGGTGCAGTTGGCGGCGTATGCAGCCATGGTCGCCGCCACCGGCCCGGCACCGGAAACCGCTTTCTTCTCTCTGCAGGGGCAGGAGCTAATTACCCCGGCAGCCGATGGTCGCCTGGCCGGCGATGCGGTGGTCAGCGGCGCCATCGATCCCGCCGTCACTTGGAGCGCGGTGGTGGCTGCCGTTCGCCGCCGACTGCGGGAGGTCGCGCAGGGGCAGCTGCAGGCACCCGGTACGGTCGAGCCGGTACCAGAGAATCATCTCCACGAAGAGGGCGGCATCACGCTGGCTCCTCCGTGCGACTACTGTCACTTCGCCCAGCTGTGCGGCCGGGAGCCGGCGCGATGAGCGGCGACCTCCACGTCCGCATCGTCACCGCAAGCGCCGGCACCGGTAAGACGACGCGACTCGCCGAGCTGCTACGGGACGCGCTTCTCGACGGATCGGCGCGACCGGAGGCGGTTATCGCCACCACGTTCACCAGGCAGGCGGCAGCGGAGTTGCAGACCCGCGCGCGCACCCGACTGCTGCAGGAACGCAGAGCACAGGAAGCGCAGGCGCTCCTGGCCGCCCGCATCGGTACTGTCAACGCGGTGTGTGGCGGGTTGGTCAGCGACTACGCGCTAGAGCTCGGGCTGTCACCCGAGATGCGGGTGTTGGACGAGCCGGCTGCAGAAGCGGCGCTGGGGCAGGCACTGGCCTCGAGCACGTCGGACGCCGAGTCCGAGCGACTGCAGTCCTACCGATCCCGCTTCGACCAGCACTTCGACTGGCACTACGAGGTGCGCCGCCTGATCGACTCGGCCCGCGCCAACCAGGTGTCACCAGAGGTGATGGTGGAGTGCGCCGAGAGATCGGTGCAGTCGCTGGACTCCTGCCTCGGCGAGGTAGCGGCAGACGGCGAATCGCTCGACATCACTCTGGCTGCAGCGATCGAACATGCCATGGGCGGCATCGATGCTGGCGACGACGTAACCAAGGGTACCGCCACCTACCGGGCACTGCTGGAACGCGGCCAGCGGAATCTGCAGCGCAAGAGACGGGTGTGGCGGGACTGGGCGTCACTCACCACCCAGGTACCGACCAAGAAGAGCCTCGCCCTCGCCGGCCCGG
>CAJWOB010000328.1 GCA_913043885.1 uncultured Spirochaetaceae bacterium
GACTCTACTCATGTATGAAAGCCCATTACTGTCCACAGAACCGGGGCAGGCCCAGGGCTGCCGCCGCTTTGTCGTAGTGCAGCGGATTGCGATCGCCAGATAACTCCGTGAACAGCTTGATGTCCCGGGTCGACACTTCCCTTGTCAACTCCGCACGCTGGTCAACCTCTACCATGCTCGCACTCTGGCGCTCGCCTGCGCCGCGGTCAAAGGCGTGCGGGCGATGGCCGGCTGCGGTGTGGTCGCCCTCGCCGATGCGCGCTACTGTCACCTTTCCATGGGCGACGAGCTCAGCATCCTTGGCGGTAATGGCGCGTCCAGCCGCCCCTCCAAGAACCTCGAGACGTTCGAGAACCGCAACCCCGACCGCATGTACCTCGTGACGCTGGAGTCCGACGAGTTCACCTGCGTATGTCCAAAGACGGGTCAGCCGGACTTCGCCACGATTCGCGTGCGCTACGTCCCCAATCAGCGCATCGTCGAGTCCAAATCCTTCAAGCTCTACCTGTGGTCGTACCGCGACGAGGGCGTGTTCCACGAGCACGTGGTCAACACCATCCTGGGTGATGTCGTCGACGCCGCCGACCCTCACTGGTGCGAGGTGGAGGGCGACTTCAGCGTCCGCGGTGGCGTCTCGATCTCGGTTACCGCCGAGCACACGGTCAACTACGACGCGCGCGACCTGTGGCGCTAATGGACATGGCCGAGCCGGACCGACAGATGGCCCGGGAGCGGTACCGCTTCCTACCACTAGTAGGCGGGCTGTTCGTGGCGGTGTTGGTGGTGTCCAACATCATCGCGGTCAAGCCGGTGGCAGTTGGCCCACTGGTGCTCCCCGCCGCCATCGTGCTGTTCCCGCTGGCCTACATCATCGGCGACGTGCTCACCGAGGTGTACGGCTTCGGCCAGGCACGCCGGGTCATCTGGATAGGCTTCCTGGCCAACGCGGTCGCGGTCGCCGCCATGCTGGTAGGCGGCGTGCTGCCTGCGGCGGCGTTCTGGGGCGACCAATCGGCCTACGATGCGATTCTCGGCGCCACCCCGCGGCTCCTGGTGGCGTCGTTTCTCGCCTATCTGGTGGGGGAGCTGCTCAACTCCTACGTCCTGGCGCGCCTGAAGGTGGTAACCGACGGCCGGCACCTGTGGCTCCGCACCATCTCGTCCACCGTGTTCGGCCAGGCGGCCGATTCGGTGGTCTTTCTCAGCGTCGCCTTCGCCGGGGTGTGGTCGCGCGACCAGCTGCTGCTGGCCATCGCCAGCCAGTTCCTGGTGAAGGTCGCCTACGAAGCGGTGCTTACACCGGGAACTTACCTGGTAACGACGGCGCTGAAGCGGAGCGAAGGGGTGGACCACTACGACCACTCGACCCGCTTCCTGCCGGTGCCACTGCCGGACTGACGTGGCCCGATTGCGCTGCAGCGTCCGCAACGCCATGATTGGGCGCTGAGTTTGGCGGCTCACCTCCAGCCTCCCCTGACCGACGGCGACCTCACCTACGTGATGGATGCCCTCGACATCCATGCGGGGCAGCGTGCTGCGCTGGGCGCATCCATCCGCGACGATGCGCGGCTGTTCGACGTCGTCATGGACGACCACGCGGTACTCGTGCGGATCTCCGCTCGCCTGTTCTTCTCGATTCTCCTGTTTCGGTCGCGCGCGGAGCTGGCCCAGAGCAGCTTCACGATGGAGTACGATGGCTCCGAGGAGCTGGCCATTTTCGACGGAGGTCGGGTCTCTGAGCTCATGCATCGCCGCGGTGTCATCGACTACCTGCTCACCGTGCTGGTCTCCTTCGTCCGCATCGAGCACTGGCACTACGTGAGCGAGCGGCCAGACGGCAGGCTGGTGCGGCGGCGGGTGAGCTCCTTCGACCTGGAGGGGCTGATCGCGTATTGCGCGGCGCTGGTCGAGGCCGAGCGGTTCGGTGCGTATCGACAGATCGGCGACCTGTGCCTGTTCGTCGTTGGCATGCTCGGCGCGGATGGCGTGCGCAAGGGCGCCGTTGCCAGCCACCTGCCGCTGAGCACATGGGAGAGCCGCGGAGCTGAGTTCTACTCGCTGGCCGCCGGCCACCGCGACGCCCGAGAAACGTCCCTGGGCGCAACCCTCCAGTCGCTGAGCGACGGATTCTCCCTGGCCACCAAGCCGCTGCGCGACTACGTGTTCGCACACTAGCGTCATGGCTCTGCTGTTTATACTTCTAGCCGGCACGCTCGGGCTGTCGTTTCTGTGCTCCGTGCTCGAGGCGGTGATCCTGAGTGTGACACCCAGCTACGTCGCGGCCATGGAGCAGCGCGGCCATCGACTGGCCGGCAGGCTCGCGGCGTTCAAGCGCGACGCCGAGCGGCCCCTGGCGGCGATCCTGGCGCTGAACACGATCGCTAATACGGCAGGGGCAACGCTGGTCGGCGCGCAGGCGTTGATCGTGTTCGGTGACCGTTGGGTGGCCCTGGCTTCCGCCATCCTTACCCTTCTGGTGCTGTTCTTCTCCGAGATCATCCCCAAGACGATCGGTGCCACCTACTGGCGCGGGCTGACGCCCATATCGGTGGTCACCATCCAAGTGCTAGTGGTGTCCCTCTTTCCGTTCGTGGCCGCTGGCTCACTGCTGCGCCGCATCATCGGGCGGCGCGTGAGTATCGAGCGCCTCAGCTCCGACGAGATGCACGCCATGGCCGACCTCGGCCATCAGGAAGGCCTGCTGGAACAAGGGGAGTCGCGGATTCTGCAGAGCGTCATCCGCTTCGGCGAGCTGAAGGTACGCGATGTGATGACGCCCCGCACCGTGGTGGTCGCGTTCGACGAGGCGATGATCGTGCAGGACGTGCTCGATCAGCGCGCCGACATCTGGTTGCCGTCGCGGTCGCCGGTATTCGCCGAGAATATCGACGCGGTATCGGGGTATGTCCTGCGCAGTGATCTGCTGTTGCGCGCCGCAAAGGGCGAGGGCGAGGTCGTGCTGGTGGATCTGCGGCGCGCGATCAGCGCGGTCCCGGAGACGCAGCCGCTGCGTACGCTGTTCAGCACACTGGTGAGTCGACGCGACCACATCGCGCTCGTGGTGGACGAATACGGCGGCACCGCCGGGATTGTCACGATGGAGGACGTCGTCGAGACGCTTCTCGGCCTGGAGATAGTCGATGAATCCGACGTGGCGCGTGACATGCAGTCCATGGCGCGGGCCCAGTGGGAGCGGCGCGCGCGCCAGCGCGGCATCGTCGACGATCTGGCTGGTTGAGCGGGCGATGGTCGGCGTCGCCACGACACAAATGCGCTTTGCGTCGCAAAGCACTTGAAAGCGGCGAGAACGCGTGCTAGGTTAGCAACGTTGAGCATGCCCACCACCATGCGGGAGTCCCGCGCGACCGACGACATAGAGTTCATCCGCCATGTAATGGAGCGGGCGGTCCGCTTCAACGCGGTTCCCGGGCTCGGGCTCATGATCATGGGGGCTACCGCCGTCGCCTCCGCCGGCATTGCTGCCGCCGCGCCACCGGCGCTGTGGCTCCCCATCTGGGTCGGCGACGCGGTGCTGGCCTTTGCGATCGGTCTGTCCACGATGATCGCCAAGGCGCGCTCGGTGAGCATGCCCATCAACTCTCGCGCTGGGCAGTCGTTCGTACTCAGCTTCGCTCCCCCGATCCTGATCGGCACGGTGGCGACTGTCACCGTTGCCGCGCGCGGCGCTCACGA
>CAJWOB010000329.1 GCA_913043885.1 uncultured Spirochaetaceae bacterium
GGGCAGGGGGTGAATGTGGAGTGCGCACCAGCCGGCCTCGACGAGCGGCAGCTGCAGCCGGATGAGATCTACTGGCACACCAACCACTGCCGGCTCAGCGACGAGCCCACCACGTTCGAGGACAGCGTGCTGCGCGGCGAACGCTGGCAGCAGCTGCTGGCCTCCGGCGAGCCGATTGCCTGGCAAACGGTGGGTGGCTGGTTGGCCGATACCGAGAACGGAGCCAACGCCATCTGCAAGGCACCGCAGCAGGAGCTGGCCAACCTTGCCACCTGTCTACAGACGCTGGCCTCGATCGTGTTGGACCCAGGCGAGCGAACCATGTGGGTGAGCGACGGCATGTCGTCGCGCCAACCCTATCGACGCTTCGGTCTGCGCGACTAGTAATCGGCGGAGATGCGGCCCGCTGGCCGTGGCGAACCCCAGGATCGTGCCCGTGCCAGCAGAGCCGTGGGTTGCAGCGGGTGGCCTGCCCGGATCAGTACCAGCGGCTCCATGATCGCATCCAGGTCGGCGAGCGGGTCGTCCCGGAGGATGAGCAGATCGGCGTCGAGGCCCGGTGCGATGCGACCGACGCGGTCCACGATCTGCAGCGCGCGGGTGGCCGACGAGGTCGCCGCGCGGATGCAGTCGGCGGCAGGAACGCCGCAGGCCGCCAGTAGCTGCAGCTCGTCCAGCAGACCGAAGCCGGGCATGACGTGGCAGAAGGGCGCGTCGCTTCCGGCCAGCAGCAGGACGCGCCGCTCCGCGAGGTGGGCGGTGACCACCTGCATGCCGGCGAGCGCACGGCTGCGGCGCAGCCGTTCACGCTGCTCGGTCGGCTGATCGTAGAGCTGCTGCCACCAGCGACGCAGGTCCGCGGGGGCGTGGGCGAACTGGCGGTGGCGCCGCAGCCGGGGTGCCGGCGCCTCGGCGATGCGCTGCCACACCACCTGCGTGGGCGCCAGCCAGGTGCCCCGTGCCACTATCTCGTCCAGTACCGCCGCCACCCGCTGCGGCTCCAGGTCGGGCCACAGATCGAGCCAGTGTTCGCCGGCGGCGTGCCGCTTGGGCCAGATGGCCTCGGCAATGCCGGACAGATGCTCGATCTAGTCCACCCCCGCCCGCGCCGCCTCGACGGCGGTCATGTGGTCCTGCAGGTGGGCGACGGTGAAACGCCCGTGGCGCTGCGCCCGCTCTAGCACGGTGAGCGAACAGGGCCGGTCGAGGGCAGCGTAGAGCTTGATCTGGTCTACTCCTGCGTCCACCAGACGATCGACCTGCTCGCGCGCCTCCGCCGGCGACGTGACGAACTCCGCCATGCCAGTCCAGCCCTTCTGGCGGTCGCCATCGAGCAGCGGTCCGGTGCAGATCAGGCGCGGGCTCTCTCCGTCCCGCCGATTCCACCGCTCGCGCCGTGCCATCACGTCGGCGAGCGAGCAGCCCACATCCCGCACCGCCGTAACACCACAGGCAAGGTAGAGGGGGGCCTGCCAGTCCTCGCTGTGCACATGGACGTCGATGAGGCCTGGCAGCAGATGGCAGTTTGCGGCGCGCAGCCGGGGCAGCAGGCGCTCGGCGGGCAGGTCGGTTTCCGGGCCGACGCCGGCGATGCGGCCTTCGCTTATCCGGATGGCGAGGCCCTCTCGCCACTGGTCGCCACCGGGATCGAGGAGGCGCGCGCCGACGATGGCGTAGTCGGCGTTGCCGGAGGGTAGTGGGGTCAGCGGGGGCGGCGCGCCGACGGCGGCGTCAGTCACGCCGTGGCGAGTGTAATGTCCCGCACCTCGCCGTGTTCGATCTCGCCCAGCCTGCGGTCCGCCGCCGGAGCGACGCCGCAGTAGAAGTGATAGAGCGTGCCGTCCCTGGTCATGATCCCCGGCTTGTGGGCGTAGCGGGAGTCGATGCTGCCGTCGGGCCCCACATCGATCAGCACCTCTCCGCTCTTCTGCCAGGTGATCAGGTCGTCGGAGAAGGCAACCCCATCGCGGGCGTGCCCGTCGCTGCAGTTGCCGTAGTAGAACATCACCCAGCCATCCTCATGGCTCAACACGCATGGGTCGGAGGCAAACTTGTCGTCCCAATCGCCGCGGGCGCCGACGCGGAGCACCGGGTTGCCCGGATGGCGCTGCCAGGTGCGTAGATCGGGCGAGGTGGCGAAGCCTGTCTCCTCCGGCCACGGGTCCGATTTACCGCGCTTGTTCTTGGCGTTGTAGAACAGGTAGTAGGTGCCGCCGGCTTCCATCAGCCACGACTTGTACAGGCCACCGCTCTCCCACTGGTAGCGGGCGTCGGGCTCGATGTACCGGGTCCTGTACCTCCCAGTCCACCAGGTCGTCCGAGAAGGCGAGGCCGATGACCGCCGGCCCGGTCTCGTAGCCCGGCTCGGGATAGGCGTGGTAGGTGCCCACGTAGCGGCCGTCCACCCGATTCAGCTCACCGCTGCCGAACAGCTCGTTGTCTCTCATGATGCAGGTGAGCGCCGCGTTGTACTCGGTTACCGAGCCGGTCGGTCCCCTGCCGAGCAGGATGCGTTCTTTCGTCCACTCCAGAAGATCGGCGGAGCTCGCCAGCCCGGTCTGGTAGCCGACGCCGTCCCAGCCCAGGTAGGTCATCCAGTACCTGCCGTCCTTGGCGAACAGGAACGGCCCGTCGGTGGCGTGGCTGTCCAATTCTCCCTGCTTGTTCGATGGCGGTACAACGAAGCGGCCGAGCTTGTTGGGGGTGCGGATCCGATCGAGCAGCTGCATCGCTCCGAGTATAGGCCCGCGGCACGCGGGTTGCGCGACGCACGCATCGTGCGCACGCGTTGCGCGTCCCGCAGCCGCCGTGCGTAGATTGCACATGGCTGAAGCAGGTGACTCCGCCCGGGCGGAACGGATCCGCGAGGCCCGCGACCGGGGCGGCGCCTACCTGCTGGCCCATCAGGCGGCTGACGGCGGCTTCCCGGGGAACGATCCGAAGCTCGACGACTACTACAAGGCGATTCGCGCGCTGGAGGTGTGCGGTCACACCGCCGCGGCAAGCCGGTTGTGCTCCTGGATCCGTCAGAACGGCATCTCCGCCGACGGCGATTTCGGCCCCCGAGGGGAGACTGCCGGTGGCTACACCTACGCCTACTTCAACGCCTGGGTGATCGTGGGCGCCCACCGTCTGGGGCACTTCGATCTGTCACAGCGGGGGATGGATTTCCTGGCCCGCTTCTGGGACACTGACAGTGGAGGATTCTTCTCCAGCGCGACCGAGCGCGACGGCGACACGCCACAGGATCTGATGGTCACCTGCATGTGCGGGTTGGCCGCCCTCTACACCGGCAGACTGGAGATAGCCACCGCCGTCAGCAGCTGGCTGCGGATGGTAATGGCGGCACAGCCGGATGTGCCGCGCCGGCTCTACACCGTCTACAGCAGGAAGCACGGGCTGCACACCGACCCGGGACTCGAGGACGACCCCCGCTACGTGCTGCACACCGCCGCGACCCGGGACGAGTACATCTTCAACCCCGGCATCGCCGGCGCGTTTCTGACTCGTCTGTGGCAGGCCACGGCAGAAGACCAGTGGCTGAGCCTGGCGCGGGAGTTCATGCGCTGTGCCGAGGTGGCCAGCGACTTCCTGCTGCGGACGGTGCGGGCCGGCAAGGTAGCCTGGGCGGCGTCGCTGCTGCACGCGGCAACCGGCGAGGACAGCTACCGACAACTGGCAGTGCGCATCG
>CAJWOB010000330.1 GCA_913043885.1 uncultured Spirochaetaceae bacterium
CGGACCTGATCATTCCGCATCTGAACATGGCCGAGCTGCAGCGCCGCTGGGGCGAGGAGAACCCGAGCGTCATGGATCTGCGCGAGGCGGCGTTCGTCCGCTACTTCTCCGACGGCGTCCGCGAGCAGGCCGAGCAGATCGACGAGACCGCTCTCGCCTACGCCGACATCATCAGCGCGGCAGTTGCCGTGCAGATCGACCGCGGGCGGGCGCGCCTGGACTTCCCCGGCGCCGGTCCGGATGAGGCGCTGGAGTTCCGGTTGGACCCAGATGGGGTCTGGCGGCTGCACTGGTGGTCGGTGTTCGCCCGCAACATATCGTAGTGGGTGCGAACGGGGGGCGCCTGCAGCGGCTCCGTGCCGGCATGCAGGCGGCCGGGGGCAAGGCGCTGCTGCTGGTGCGTCACGAGGCGGTGGAGCACCGCAGCGTATGCTGGCTCACCGGCTTCACCGGCACCTCTGCCTTTGCGCTGCTAACCGCCGACGCGGCCATCCTGCTCACCGATGGCCGCTACCTAGTGCAGGCCGAGAGCGAATGCGAAGGCTGGCAGGTCCGCGAGCACGGGCGTCCTCTGGGGCCGACACTGGCGCAGGCGGTCAGCGACCTACAGGTCCACTCCCTGTGCTACGAGCCGGCGGGACTGCTGGTGGCAACGCTGCAAGAGGTCCGAGAGGCGGTACCGGCAGTCGAGCTGCGTGAGGCACCGCCCCTCGTAGAGGAGCTGCGCACCACCAAGGATGCCGAGGAGGTGGCCGCGATAGAGCGGGCCTGTGCCATCGGCGACGCCTCCCTGGAGGTGCTGCTGCCGCAGGTACGTGCCGGCGTCAGCGAGCGACAGCTGGCGTTGCAGTTGGAGCTTGCGATGCGGGAGCGCGGCGCCGAGGGGCTTGCGTTTCCGTCGATCGTGGCCGCCGGTCCCAACTCGGCCCGGCCCCACGCCCACCCCACCGAGCGTCCCCTCGGCGCGGGCGAGCTTATGGTTCTCGACTTCGGCGCGGCGGTGGACGGCTACTGCGGCGACATGACCCGGACGGTGTGTGTCGGCACGGCCAGCGCCGATCAGCGCAACTTGTACCAGCTGGTGGCAGACATCCAGCGCACCGCGGTGGCCGGGGTGCGTGCGGGAGTGGCCGCCGGCGAGCTGGCGGGCGCCGCCCGCGACGCGGTGGAGGAGGCCGGCTTCGGCGACTACCCGTCCCACAGTCTCGGGCACGGCATCGGCTTGCAGATACACGAGCCGCCCTGGCTGCGGGTTGGCAACGAGGCGCGCCTGCAGGAGGGCGAGGTGGTGACCGTCGAGCCTGGGGTGTACGTGCCCAACCTCGGCGGCGTGCGGATAGAAGACGCCGTGCTGGTAACGGCCGAAGGCAGTCGCTCGCTCACCCACGCCCCGCGGGAGTTACTCGAGCTCGGCTGAGTTTGCGGCGGGAAGTCGCGTGAGTACTTTCTGGTGGTGAGCGAAGAGCGAATGAAGATCCTGTCCATGGTGGGTGCGGGCAAGATCACCGCCGAGGAAGCCGCGCGTCTGCTCGACGTCGTTGGCGCCGGCACGGATGGTGGCAGCGGTGCTGGCAGCGGCGCCAGGGATGGCGGAGGCGCTCGCGGTGCGGTCGAAGGGTCGGGCGCAGCGAGCGGTGGTGGCGCCACGACGATTCACGTGCGGGTAACGGACACGGACACCGGTGACACGCGGGTGAACTTCGCGTTGCCGCTGGGGATGGCGCGGTTTGTCTCCAACATGGTGCCGCGTGGGCAGTTGCAGGAGATGGACCACATGAGCTTCGACCTCGACGCTGCGCTGGATGCCATCGACGCCGGAGCCACCGGCGTCGTCGTCGACACCGCCGCCGACGACGGTCACCACATCAAGGTCTGGCTGGAGTAGCGGCCGCGGCCGACTAGGGACTGGTCGCGGTCGATTCGTCGCTGGCTGGCTCGGTCGAAGCCGACGGGATCACCCCGGTTATCGCCAGCTGCGGCATCTCCGCATTGGCGACGAGTCGCAGCCGTCTGCCTGGTCCGACGGTGCGTCGATGGCCGAGGGTATTCAGGGCGACTGCCGCACCGCGGATTACCACGAGCCGGTCGCCGTCGACGATGAGCTCACCGCCGCGTCCGCTCACCGTGGCAAGCGGCGTAACCACGCGCACCTCCGCCGGCAGCCCTGGCGGCGCCGAGCCGGCGATGAGCTCCACGGCTACCACGCTCGTGGTCGCGGTCGAGCCGGCTTCCGCGTCGGGAAAGACCGACTCCAGCAGGCGGAACAGGCTCAGCTCGCCAAGCACCAGTTGCAGCTCCCCGAATGCCAGTGTCAGCGAGGAGGCGGCGCGTGTGGCCATTAGCGGTCCCACCGAGGCACTGCGACCAGCCACGAGTGGCCGCCACTGGCCGTCGTCGCGCTGGAACTCCACACGGCCACTGGTGGCCACCACCGGCGCACGCTGATCCACCACTTCCTGCGCCAGTGCGGGCAGGGGCATCAGTAGCACGGCCACCAGCAACCAGCCTGCGGCTGCGGAGGCAGAAGCGGAGCGGCTCAGAACGACACCCTCACTGCGAGATCCAGGAACGGTATGCCAGCCAGTCCGTTGGGGAAGAAGCCGCCGCCGCTGAGGCTGAGCTCGAGATCGGATAGCGCCGGGTAATCCACCGCGATTGCCAGCTCGGTTCCGTAGTAGCCGACGCCCGGCGGGTCGAGCCCCAGCAGCGCGGCCGGGGAGGCTACGTCCTGCCGCCACATCTGCTGTACGTCGATGCGCGGCTCGAGGGGGGCCAACCACCGCAGCGGGGAGTCGGTAAACGGCCGGATGGCTACCGACTGCGAGAAGGTCACCAGATTCTCGTATCGGGACGCGAACACCCGGCCGGTGGATGCGCTGGTGGGTGGTGAGAACCTGCCCATGCCGCCGGCGGCGCCGCTGGCGTAGCGGGCGGCGATCTCGCCGGAGAGAAAGGATAGCTGCGCAAACTGAGCTGCCACCTGGAGCTGCCCGGCGACGGCGGTCTCGGTGAGCGCCACGCCGTCGGGTATCTGCACCACCACGAAGCTGTAGTGGCTGAGGTAGCGCGTAATCAGGCCGGCAACCCGCAATCCGAGGTAGTAGCTGTCGACTGACCCGGCGGGACGGGCGTCCAGCTGGGCTAGCCGGAACAGCTGCACCTGCTGATCGAGGAGCTGCGTCGTCTCCAGCGCGAGCTGTCCGAACCAGCGGCGCGGGGCAAAGAAGGTATCCGTGTCCTGCAGCTCGTCGACGTCGGCCGAGCTCATGAAGATGTGGTTGCCGTTCTTCCATACCAGCCCCAGGTAAGCGGCGTCGAGCTGGACGGCAATAGGCCACCACGCCGCGCGCAGGCTGACGCCGTCGAGGCGGTGGTCGAGAACGAATCCGGTGGGGTCGCTAAACTGGCGCCGGCCGAACGCCAGCTGGAACGCCGCGCCGGGAGGAAATCGCGCTGCCGACAGATGCAGCTCCAGGGAGCGAAGATGCGGGAAGGCGACACCGGGGCTGGCAAGCCCAGCGGGAGTCGCTGCGGGGAACAGGAAGGGCCCAGCTGCGGTGGTCAGCGCCACGTCGCCGGCCACGCGGTACCGCAGCTCGGCGGCGCCGACGTGGTCTATGACGCGGTGGGCGGCGACCAGTTCACCGCCGCCTTCCGCTCGGCGCGGCCC
>CAJWOB010000331.1 GCA_913043885.1 uncultured Spirochaetaceae bacterium
ATGGGGGTCGAGCCGTTCCTGCTGTCCTCCAGTCTGGTTGGCGTGATCGCTCAACGACTGGTACGCGTACTGTGTAATGACTGTAAAGAAGCGGCACCCGCTGACGAAGCAGCCTGTGAAGTGCTGCGCGCTGATCCGGCCAATCCGCCGACGATTTATCACGCCAAGGGCTGCGAAAAATGCAACCAGCTCGGTTACCGCGGCCGTCAGGGTATTTACGAAATCATCGAAATTGATGAGAAATTCAAAACCCTTATTCATGACCGTTCCGGCGAGCAGGCGATGGAACAGCATGCCCGTACTCTGGGCCCAAGCATCCACCAGGATGGCATCCGCAAGGTACTGGGCGGCAGCACCACAGTTGAAGAACTGCTGCGTGTAGCGAAAGGCTGATAATTGATATGGGTGCATTTGTATATCAGGCTGTTGATCAGAAGGGCAAACAACAGAAAGGCGTACTGGAAGCTGACAGCGCGCGTCAGGTGCGCCAGCAGCTGCGTGAAAAAGGCTGGATGCCGCTATCGGTTGAGCAGACCAGTCAGAAAGAAAAGTCCGCCGCCGGCGGTTTCTCTCTGCTTAACCGCTCGCCTAAATTATCGGTTCCTGAACTGGCACTGATTACCCGCCAGCTGGCCACTTTGATTGCTGCAGGTCTGCCCATTGATGAATCTTTGCGGGCCTTGTCTGATCAGACTGGCAAGCAGCGCATCAAAGCTATGATTCTGGCGATCCGCGCCAAGGTTCTCGAAGGTTACACGCTGGCCAAGGCGCTGGCGGCGGCGGACCTCGACGGCGACGGCCGCCTCGAGCTAATCGCCGGCTGCTCGTGGTACCGGCGAACCTCAGCCGGTGAATGGGAGCGCCACCTGTTTGCCGAGGACTACGACGGCGTGCGGGTGGTGGCGGCCGACTTCGACGGCGACGGGCGGTCGGAGATCGCCGTGGCCGAGGTGTCGCTCGACATCGGCCAGACCTATGGTCGTCTGGCGGTGTTTCGGCCGGGAAGCGACGTCGAGATGCCGTGGCAGCCGCAGTTACTCGAGACCAAGCTTCTTGGCGCCCATTCGCTGCAGGTGGCGGACTTCGACGGCGATGGGCGGCCGGATCTCTACGTCGGCGAGATGGGGCTCGGCGACTGGACGCAACCGCATCCTCCACGCCAGCTGGCATACCTGAGCCGCGGCGATCGGGGCGATTTCCGGATGGAGGAGGTGGTGATCGATAGCGGCATCGGCACCCACGAGGCGCAGGCCATCGAGCTCGACGGCCGGGTCGCGATCCTCAGCAAGCCCTACCGCGCGCTCGCGGATACCGCGCCGCGGCCACCTGAGGTGGACGCTCTCTACCTCTACCTGCCGGATAGCGGCTGAGCTACGCCTCTACGTCGAACCGAAGCGCCCGGATGTGGGTGATGCCGTCGACCTGGCACCAGAACGTCATCAAGAAAGTGCCATCGGCCAGCCGGGTGAGATCCGGGGTGCCGAAGGAGAACTGATCGAGCGACGCCCACACGTCCATCAGTCGTTCGGTCGTAGCCTGGTCGGGCCACGGCTGGTTGACCACCTGCTCCTGCGCCGGGTCCCACAGCCATATGGCATCCGCGGTCGGCCAGGTGAGCCCGCCGTCGGTCGAGCGGAGCAGGCGAATGCCTTGCGGCGCCGCGCGGTGGTTGCTGGTCGCCAGCACCGAGCCATCTGGCAGGCCGACCGGGCAGGTCACCTGGCCGGCGACGCCGGTGGCCTGCGGCTCAGACCAGCTGCGACCGTCATCGGTGGAATGGCTGACGTGCAGGTCGATGGTCTCGCCGCCCTCCTGCCGGAAGGTCCACAGCACCTGCAGGATGCGACCGTCGGCCAGTTGGGCGAAGTGGCCGTCGCACAGGCTCAGGGTGTTGCTGGTGTCTTCGGCGGTGGCGACCGCGTCGCCGAAGCTAGCGCCGTCATCGGTGGAGAACAGCATGGCAGTGCTGGAGGGCCCGTGCGTGCTGAGGAACTCCAGCGGCAGATAGATGGTGCCGTCGGCACGCTGAAACGGCTTCGTCGTAGGGCAGCTGCGCGCCAGGCCGGTCTCCAGCCGCTGGCCGTCGTCCCAGCTGCTGCCGCTATCGGCGCTGGTCGCCAGCACGGTGTGGATCGGTAGCTCCATGGCCTCGGGATCGAACATGTACTGCTTGTCGCCCAGACCCTCTACGATCCCCAGCGAGGCCAGCACCTTGCCGGTAGAGGTCTGCACCACCCCCGGCATCGACGCGACCCACACCGGGTTGCGTTCGCTGCCGTCGAATACGTCCACCGGCTCACCCCAGCTCTTGCCGAGGTCCGTGGACCGCTGAGCGACGAACTTGCCATCAGTGGTGTGCTTGCCAGCGCCGGTGCGGTAGACGCATAGCAGCGACCCGTCCTGCAACTGGGTGGCGGCGCAGAAGCTGGCGACGACGCCCTGGTCTGACGCCGCGAAGTTGGGGGAGACCGCCGTCTCCTCAATCAGCGATACGGTCATGCTCATTTCTCCGTCGCGAGGATATCACCGGAGCTATGTGGCCGCCGGTGCGCCGATGGGCGATGATCCGACACATGCACGCGGGTGGTGAGATGGCCACGAGGCGAGGACCGCCAGCTGCGCGTGCCGCTGCCGACGCCTCACCTCGACAGACGGCATGGCCGCGCCGGCGCCGGTTGGAGGTGTTGGCCGCGCTGCTGTGCAGAATCGGGCTGCGCTACGGCTCTACGAAGAACTGGAAGGTCCCAAGGTATTCAGCACCCGTGATGGTGTTGCAGGTGTTGAACTACGCGCCACCTACCCAGGTAATCTCGTGTGCTGGGGTCCAGCCCGAGAAGAGTCTCGTGCCGGTATAGGGAGCCACGAATTGCTGATCGGGCATGACGATTAGCTTGGGATTGAAGTAGTAGTTCGCCGGGGCTGGGTAGACAACGATTCCGGAGCCGTTGCCGAAGCTGCCTCCGCAGCCGAGATCCGCGGCGCTTTGACAGGTTACCATCAGCTCATCACCGTTGCTCAGGGTGATCAATCTGTCGTGATTAGCGCTGTTGAACTGCTGGTTTGGAGGCGGCGCGGTAGACGTCATGAAGTCACGCGACCACACACCAATCTTGGTCCCGGTCGCCTCGAACATCACCGAATTGCCAGCATCGAGCAGTCGCACACGCACGGTCGTGCCCGTGGCGTCGGCGCAGTCATTCAGCCAGTCGTTATTGGTGAAGTCCCCACCCGCTGTGTTGGTGAACGAGAAGCAAGGTGTCGTCCCCGCCTCGATCGCGGTGCGCGGACTGACCATGGCGCCGTTTCTCGCCAGCACCTGGTAGCGGTAGGTAGTTGCCACCACCAGATCCGAGTGTGTGAACGCCGTGCTCGCGGTTGTGCCAACGAGCACATCGATCGTGCCTCCCGAACCATTGTCACTCCACACTTCGTAGGCCGTGGCGCCGGCAGACGCATTCCAAATGAGATCGAGGGTGATGTCGGTTGGGTTGCCGACCGCGAATCCCGTCGGCGTGGCCGGCGGACCCGGCAGGGTGGTGATTGGCTCCGGTCCGCCGTGGCGTGCCTCGCCGAGCATGGTGGCGAGCGTGAATCTGTCGGACCCAGTCAGCGCCAGAGCCAGGAGGAGGCCGACAGCGACCACCGCTGGCGTGGGCACCATG
>CAJWOB010000332.1 GCA_913043885.1 uncultured Spirochaetaceae bacterium
GGTGCAGGTGGCCGCGCCGCCGCCGCCGCCGGACGCGGTCGACGGCGAGGGCGGCGAGTGGGACCTGCTCGAAGGGGACGTGCTGTTCGCCGCGTACGACCGCGCGGGCGGCACGAACGAGTTCCTCGGCCAGGTGCTCGTGCCGCTGCGCGGGCTGCTGCCGGCGCGCGGGTACTTCGTCGCGTGCGCGTCGGCGATCACGTTCCTGCAGGTCTACAACACGACCTGCGACCAGGACATGGGGAGGCACGGGGTGGCGCACAGCAACGGTGACGATCAGATCCTGCTGCTGGGCCCCGCGGGGCAGACGGTCGACATATTCGGCGTGATCGGGCAGGACGGCACCGGCACCCCGCATAACTTCCAGAGCGGCCGCGCTGCGCGCAACGCGCGGGTGCTGGGGCCGGCGGCGGAGTGGGTGCGCAGCGAGCACCCCAAGCTGGTGGATCTGCACGAGCTTGGCGCCGACGTGCCTCGCTCGCTCGACTGCGGTCCGACGGCGGTGCTAACCGAGTACATCGGCGACGCCGAAGGTGCCGCGCCGCGCCTGAGCGACGTCGCCGTCGCATCCGAACAGCTGCAGACGCTGTCCGAGCGGCTTCTGGACAATATCGGTCTGTTCCTGGCCCGGGGCGTGGTACACGCCGATCTGTCCGCCTACAACGTGCTCATGTGGCAAGGTGATCCCTTCATCCTCGACTTTCCGCAGGCCATGGATCCTGCAGTGAGCTCGCAGGCGTTTGCGATGCTGGTGAGGGATGTGGAGCGCATCACCGAGTACTGCGTGCGGCAGGGGGCGGTGGTAGATCCTGAGACGGGGCGGCGGCCGACGGTACCCAGATTGCTCGCCGGCTGTGGGACGGCTACGCCGAGCTGGGATGGCTGAGGTAGCCACCCTCGACATTCCGGTAGCAGCGCCGCTGGTGACGCAGTTGATGGCGTTGTGGACCGACGCGTTCGGTGAGTGGGATCAGGACTCGGAGCGGGTGCTGGCTGGCAGTGAGCGGGGCCAGAACTTCAGCATGGTGTTCGTGGGCTCAGCGGACGACCCGGTCGCCGCCGCCGCCCAAACCACGCAGTCGCTGCGGGCACCGACTCTGGGCACCCTCGGTTCGGTCGCAACCTGGCCACAGTACCAGCGACGCGGCATCGGCACCGCGGTGGTAGCGGCGGCCCGCGACCGTTTCTTCGCTGACGGCGGCGAGGCGCTGTTCCTGGGAACTGGCAACCCTGCCGCGGAGCGGCTCTACCGACGGCTGGGATGGGATCGGCCCCACGGGGCGATGATGGTGACCCTGCGCGACGCCGACATCGCACCGGACGAGTTCATCGCCGACTACTACGAGGGCACCCGCTCGATCGTCACCATCGCTCGCGGCGACGCCGGCGCCAGGGCATGCCTGCCGCCGCTGGCCGCGGCACCCCATCCGTGGTCCCTGCGAGATGCCAACGTCCTGCTGCAGTCGGTACACCATGCACCGGTGCGGGCGTGCGAGAGCCTGTTGGTCCGCTACGAGCGGCTTGCCGCCGATGGCGACGGGGCGTGGTTCGAAGGTCGCGACAGCGCCGACAGGCTGGTGGGCGTTGCCACGGCGCGCCTACTCGCGACTGGCGAATGCCGGATCGACGGCTTCGCCCACGTAGCTGTCCGCGACGGGATCCTCGACCTGCTCGGCGCCGCCAAGGAATGGGCCAACGAGCGCGGCGATGCGATCGTCGCCGACGTGGCTGCCGCCGACGTCGGCAAGCTGGCGCTGTTCGAGAGGATGGGGATCGCGCGGCCACAGCCGATCGATCCGATCGATACCGAGGGGGCTGCGTTGGCGGCCGTCCGGTTGGCAGCCGCACGCTGATGGCAGGAGGGGTGACCGACGGCCCATTTATCGAGGGCAAGGAACTGATACCGGGATTCACCGTCTTCCAGGTCGACTCGAAGCAGGAGGCGATCGATATCGCCGCAAAGCACTGCGAGTGGCTGGGAACCGATGTGCGGATTACGCAGGTGGCGGGCCCGAGCGCCGACTGAGGATAGGCATCCGGTGGGGCGGCCGGCGCCCCGCCGCGTGCGTCCCACACCGCGCCCTATGGGATCAGCCGGAGGGGGGGAGCACCCCGGTCAGCTTCTGGATGGCGTTGGCCACCGACTCGCGGATGGCGGCCGCCTGGGCGGGGTCGGCCTGGTAGTCGAAGCTGCCGGTAAAAGCGAGCAGGGCCCGGTCCAGCCGCTGCCATGCGCGCTCCTGGACCTCTTCGAGGTGGGTGGCGAACGCCACCAGCTGAGACGACGACAGTGTTTCGCGGGCCAGCTGCAGTTGACCCGGCAGGTGGCTGAGGCAGAACCCGGCAGACTCGCCGAAGGCGGCGCGGAACTCCTGGTCGTCGTTCCATAGGTAGGCGATGGTAAAGGCGTAGCGAGCGAATCGTTCCGCCAGCCGGTCGCAGATGAGGCAGGCCGGCACCTGCTCGTCCAGCAACGCCTCGAATGCATCGATGCGCTTGGCCATTCCCTTTGCACCACCGCCCGCTGGCCGTTTCGCTGCGAGCTTACGCCTCAGTTCGGCGATGTGGGTCTGGGTCATCAGTCCCAAGCCCAGCCGATTGTCGCCTCCCAGCAGCATACTGAAGTGCGAGGGGCAGAACCCGGTCTTGTTGACCTCGACCCGCATCTCTGGAGCCATCACCGAGCTACCGAGGTGGAATGCCAGCAGCTCGCGCTCCGCTTTCGCTTGGAGGATGCAGAGGGGGCACTCCCCACCCGCGCGGTAGGCGTCCCAGACCGGGATCGTCTCCAGCTGGTACTTCACCGCTCGGTCGTTGCTTCTGCCGGAGAGCGATGCCCGGCGCCCTCCGTGCTCATCCGGCGGCAGCGTAACCCGAACGCTTGCCCTTCACGGCGGTGCCTGGGCGCCCCCATGATGCGCCGATGGCGGATTTCGATGGCAAGCGTGTGCTCGTCACCGGCGCTGCGGGTGCGCTCGGTGGCGCCGTGGTGGCGCATTTTGCATCCCGCGGCGGGACAATCGCGCTGGTCGACGTCAGCGCGATCGACAGCCCCCACCGCTCTTTTGTCTGCGACCTGTCGGACGCCGCGGCATGCGTCGCCATGGCCGACGCCGTTGCCGACCAGCTCGGTGGCATCGACGTGCTGGCCAACATCGCCGGCGGCTTCGCCATGGGGGAGGAGGTGCACCGGACCACCGCGGCGACCTGGGACCTGATGATGGGCATCAACGCCGGCACCCTCCTGAATGCGGTGGCGGCGGTGGTCCCGCACCTGCTGCAGGCGGGGGGAGGGAAGGTCGTCAACATCGGCGCTGCTGCGGGGCTGCGCGGTGCGGCGCGGATGGGAGCCTATGGTGCCGCCAAGAGCGCGGTCATCAGGCTCACCGAGTCGATGGCTGCCGAGTTGCGGGAGCGGCGGGTGAACGTCAACTGCGTGCTGCCGACGATCATCGACACGCCGCGCAACCGCAGAGACATGCCCAGTGCCGACCACGGCAAGTGGGTGAGCGTCGACTCGCTGGCGGAGGTGGTGGGTTTCCTCTCCTCCGATGCCGCTCGGGACATCCATGGTGCGGCGATCCCGGTGAGCGGTCTGAGCTAGCGGGGAGGAAGCGTTGACGCTATGCGCCAGGCAGTTCGCCGCCGCCGCCCGTCGT
>CAJWOB010000333.1 GCA_913043885.1 uncultured Spirochaetaceae bacterium
CAGCTGCGGCAGCATCGCCACCTGCTCCGGCGTGTTGGGAGTGGCGCCCAGCGACTCCACCTCCTTGGCCTGCTCGATCAGTGCCACGCGCGCGGCGGCATCCAGTCCCTCGGTGGCGGTGCGCGCCCGTTCCGCCTCGGCACGGTCGATACCGACCTGCAAGCTGCGATCGGGACGCATCACTGCCAGCAGCCGGTGGGGGTTGTCGAGCAGTCGCTCGCGGATCAGCGCGGAGAAGATCTCGGGCCGTTGCTGCCAGCGCTCGCGGCCGGTCTGCAGGTGGGCGCCTATGCGCAGATAGGTGAGGGGGTCGGCGTCATACAGCCACGTCGACATGATGCGGAACAGCATGGTGCGAGGGAACGCCGGCTGGACCTCGCGGTAGGAGAAGGCGGCCTGACTGAAAGCGGTCTCGACCAGTTCCGGGTCGATACCGTCGTCGGCGATCGACCGCAGGGTGCTCAGCACCAGATCGACGAACTGTGGCCCGCGGTCTGCCTCCGAGCCCTTGAGGCCGACGCTGAAGGTGCCCTCGCGACCGATCGCGCTACTGCCTAGCCCGGTGACATCCTGTCCGAGCTGCGAATCGACCAGCGCCTTGCGGAGCGGCGCCGCTTCGTTGCCGCCCAGTACCAGGCTGAGGATATGCAGCAACGCCGTGTCGACCGGGTCGGTAACGTCGCCGGCTAACCACACCAGTGACAGATACGTCTTCTCGTCGATGGGCTCATCGACGGCGACTGGATAGGGCTCCTCCATGGTTCGCGGCGCATCCCAGCGTTTCTGCCGGTCGATGCTCGCGTCGACTGCCCGGCGGTCGAAGCCGCTCAGTCGCTCATCGATGAAGGCGCAGTACTCGGCCAGCGCAACATCGCCGTACACCATGAAGTAGGCGTTACTGGGGTGGTAGTAGGTGGCGTGAAATGCGCTGAACTGCTCGTAAGTCAACGACGGGATGACGGCGGGATCGCCACCCGACTCGTGCGCGTAGACGGTGTCGGGCAGCAGCACGCGACTCACCGCGCGATAGAAGCGGGACTCGGGATCGGAGAACGCGCCCTTCATCTCGTTGTACACCACGCCGGTAACCTTGAAGTCCGGCTGGTCGCCGGAGCGCGCGTCGACGCCGCTGGCAGCCGCGGCGCCGTTGGTGCCGGCAGTGCCGTTGCCGCCCGCCGCCTCCGTCGGCGCAAGGTGGTGTCCCTCGCGGCGAAAGGTCGGCTCGCTCAGCAGGGGGTGGAACACCGCGTCGAAGTACACCTCGGCCAGGTTGAAGAGGTCCTTCTTCACGTTGCTGGAGATCGGATACACGGTGTGGTCGGGATAGGTCATGGCGTTGATGAACGTCGCCATCGACAGCTTGTGCATCTCGAAGAACGGCTCCCGCACCGGGTAGCGTTGCGAGCCGTCGAGCACCGCGTGTTCGAGGATGTGCGGCAATCCCGTGTCGTCGGCCGGCGGCGTCGGGAAGCTAATCGAGAATAGGTTCTCCGGGTCCTCGCTGTGGAGGTGGATGAGCCTGGCCCCGGTGCGCTCGTGCTCGAGTCGGTAGGCGACCGCACGCACCTCGGGGGTAGGCGTGACGTCGACCACTCGAAAGCCGTGAACGACATCGCCGGACTGATGATGGATGTCCAAGGAGCTCTGTATCGTGCCCATCTCGCGAGTGGAGATGATACCGCGGTGGCGCTACGACGCGCGACACGGCGAAGTGGTTTCATTGATAACGGAGAGGAGCGGTGCTGGAGCTGTCGGAAGACGACCTACGGCTGCTGCGGATTCACACCGTGGGACGCGCCACCGCTGCCGGCGTGCCGGTGCGCGAGGTGCGCATTCACCAGGCGGGGGCGAGCGCCTTCTTCAGCGTGCAGACCGAGTCAGCGGAGAAGACGTTCGTCTTCGATACCAAGGCGCTCAAGAGCGTGGCGCGCATTCTCCGCGTCATCGAGAACGCCTCCGACCAGGAGCGGCGGCCACGCATGCCGCGGCTGTTCTTCGACGACGACGGTTCGCTCAGACTGGAGGAGTAACCGCGCCGTGGTGCCCGCGGCGGTCGCGGCTATGGGGTCAGACGGGCCACCACTGCGTCGCCGAACTCGCTGGTGCTGAGCGGGGTCTCGTTGTCGCCGCACAGGTCGGCAGTCCGTTCCCCCGCTTCGAGTGCGCCCCACAGCGCATCCCACACGGCCTGCGATTCAGACTGCAGACCGAAGCTGCGATCGAGCATCAAGGCCACGCTACCGATCATCGAGAAGGGATTGGCCGTGCCGGTACCTGCGATGTCGGGCGCCGAGCCGTGGACCGGCTCGTAGTAGGCCTTGTCGGGGCCGATGCTAGCACTGCACATCAGACCGAGGGAGCCGACGATGCCGCCACCCTGGTCGCTGAGGATGTCGCCCTGCATGTTCTCCAGCAGCATGACGCCGTTGAACTGCCGCGGGTTGATCATCAGCTGGTAGGCGGCGTTGTCGACCAGGATAAACTCCATCTCGACGTCGGCGTAGCTCGGCGCCAGGTCGGCCACCAGCTTCTGCCAGAACCTTCCGGTGGCGAGCACGTTGGCCTTGTGCACCACGGTGAGACGACTGCCGCGTGCCCGTGCTTCCTCGAAGGCCACCCGGGCAACCTGCTCGACCTCCTCGGCGGTGTAGATGCACTCGTCGCTGGCGCGTCGCTGCTGGGTGTGCTCTCCCTCGACCTTCTCGCCGAAGTAGATGCCGCCCACCAGCTCACGGATCATGAGGATGTCGACGCCACCGGCGATTAGCTCCGGTCGTAGCGGCGAGAAGGAGGCCAGCGCCTCGGGCAGTACCACCGGCCGGTAGTTGGCAAACGTCGTGTAGCGCTGGCGCAGCTCGAGGATCGCCGGCTCCGGACGTTGATCGACCGGGATGCGATCCATCTGGTCAAGCGGCAGGCCCGCGGGCGCCTTGAGGATGGCGTCGGCGTCGTCGCACGCCTGTTTGGTGTCTGCCGGGAAACAGCTGCCGTTGGCGAAGTAGGACCCGGCACCGAAGGGCAGGCGCAGCAGCGACACCTTATGGCCGCCCGCCTCGGCAATGGCTTCGAGCACCTTGAGGCCTTCGGCCATGATCTCGGGCCCAACCGCATCGCCTTCCAAGACCGCGATAGTTGCTTGCATCTAGAACGCCCCCCATGGCGTGGGCACACCGGCCAGCACGAGTAGCACCAGAATCAACAGCGCCAGCACTACCAGCAGGCACAGCGGCAGCAGCAGCCCCTGGCTTACCCGCATGGCGCTTCCGGAGCGCAGCATCACCAGCGTTGCCGGGAGCAGGGTGTAGGTCATCCAACCGACCACCACGATGGCGGCGGCGACGACGATCAAGACGATCGCGTCAATGAGCATGCCTAACCGTAGCGTGGGAGCGGATCAGGCGGCCACACCGACGCGCGACCAGCGGGGGGTAACCACGTCGTCGACCTGCAGGAACAGGAAGTGGTCGAAGTAGTAGTGGATGAGCAGGCACGACAGCATGGAGACGTAGAACGCGAAGTAGTGGTGCTGACTGACGTCACCCGGCCACACATCGAGCAGCAGCGTGATGCCCCGAATCGCCAGATACGTTGCGCCGGCTGCGGCGGTAAACGCGAAGCACAGCAGGTACAGGCGTGGTCCGCGTTGGGACAGGCGGG
>CAJWOB010000334.1 GCA_913043885.1 uncultured Spirochaetaceae bacterium
TCGATCTCGACGCCCCGGGCATGCGCCTCGCGTTCGTCGATGAGCAACCGCAGCAGGCTGCCGTCGCCGCACCCCAAGTCCAGCACCTTGCTGCGCGGCTCGACGATCTCGAGGATCTCCTGGTAGTCGGCAGGGCGAAGTCGGTTGTCGTGCATCGTGGCCTACCGGACGTTGGCCAGGAAGGAGCGGACTATCTGCGTCTGCCGCTCCGTCTCGATCAGGAATGAGTCGTGGCCGTGGGGGCTGTCGATTTCGACGTAGGACACGTCGCGATCGAGCTGCATCAAGGCGCTCACGATCTGTTTGCCCTGCTCCGACGGGTACAGCCAATCCGACGTAAAGGAGGCCAGCAGGAACTTGGCCCGCGTTCTCGCCAGAGCGCCGACCAGCCCTTCCGGGTGGGTGGTCAGATCGTAGTAGTCCATCGCCTTGGTGATGTAGAGGTAGCTGTTGGCGTCGAACGTCTCGGCGAACTGGGTGCCCTTGTAGTCGAGGTAGCTCTCTACCGCAAACTCATGCGAGAAGTCGTACTCGAAGTTCTCCCGGTCCTGCAGGCGGCGGCCGAAGCGGCTCCCCAGCGACTGGTCCGAGAGGTAGGTGAGGTGGCCCACCATGCGGGCGATGGCCAGTCCTTGCCGCGGTCCCTCATGGCCGTAGTAATCCCCTTCCTGCCAGCCGGGGTCGGAGGTAATGGCGTTGCGACCAATGGCATGAAAAGCGATTCCCTGCGCGGAGATGGTGGCGGTGGAGGCCAGCACGATGCAGGAGTGGACCAGATCGGGGAAACGGATGGCCCACTCCAGCGCCTGCATCCCACCCATGGAGCCACCGGCAGCGCAGAGCAGGCTCGGCACCTGCAGGTGGTCCAGCAGCGCCCGCTGCGCCAGCACCATGTCGCCGATGGTGATGACCGGGAAGTTTAGCCCGTAGGGCCGGCCGCTGGTGGGATCGATTGATCCGGGCCCGGTGGAGCCGTGGCAGCCACCGATGAAGTTGGAGCACACCACGAAGTAGCGGTCGGTATCGAATGCCTTACCCGGGCCGATCATCGCATCCCACCAACCCGGCCGCTGATCGTCGGCGTGATGGCGCCCCGCCGCGTGGTGGCTGCCGGAAGTTGCGTGGAACACCATGACGGCGTTGCTGCGCGTCGCATTCAGCTCGCCGTAGGTCTCGTAGACCAGCGTTACCGGCCCGAGGGTGCGGCCGCTCTCCAACACCAGCGCGTGCGGGCCCTCGGCAAAGGTGAAGGTGCGCGGCTGAACGATCCCGACCGAGCCCGGCTCGGCCAAGGGCTGCGGGGAGGCGAGGGAAGGGCTGGATGCGGGCTCGCTCACGTGTCGTGGGAGGGAGCGACGGTGCGTTGCTCGACAGGTGCCAGGCCGTATTGTATGACCGCTGGGTGCAGTGTCAACGCGCCGCAAGCGGCCGGAGACCGGGCGCGCTGGCAGTGGTCCTCGCGGCTGCGATCGCGGTCGCATTCCTCTGCAGTGCCTGTGTCTCCGGCCCGCCCCTCGGCGGAGGCCAGTCGTTGCCGGTGTTGGTGGGGGACGGACGCGTTGCGGCGCTCGCGGCGTCCAGCGAGGTGATCGGCGCCGTGCCGGGGCTGGGTGGGACCGTGGCCGGCACCGGCTCGGTTGGCGACTTCGACCTGGTCGGCGACTTCGACCTGGCGGCCGAGATGGAAAGCTTAGCAGGCGTGGAAATTGCCCTCGGTCGCGACCGCTGGCTGATGGTACTGAGACCGCGCGGTCGATTCCCGGCGCGCTTCATCGGCTGGACGGTGTCCGCCACCGAGGGCTTTCGCTATCGCTCGGTGCCCGACGTGGACCCTGCGTTTGCCTTCTGGCGCGGTAACGGCATCGACATCGCCGTGTTCGAGGACGCCCTGGTGGCGGCGTCGAGCCCGTCGGGCTCGGGCCCGAGCCGCGGTAGGATCTCTGTCGCAGGAGCGTCGCCGCTGTTCCCTGTCGTCGCTGCCCTGCGAGAGTCCGCTGGCCAGCCGGCGCCTCCTGTCGTCGCTGCGCTCTACCTCGCCGACCTCGGCGGCGCCATTGGTATTCTCTCGACTCCCGAAGCGGCCGGGTCACTCGCGCCACTCCTCCGCGCGGTGCCGCTGACCGCGGTCGACCTGCGCGTCACGGCAGGACACAGCGGTGGCAACGAGCCCAACGACATGCTCGAGGTGGCAGCGACGCTTAGCGTGGGAAGACCTCCCGCGAGTCGCTATGTGCCGCTGGTTCGACTGGCGCTGTTCCCCCTGCTGTCCGAGCTGCGCCTTCCCGCCACGCGCTTCCGCGGCGTCGAGGTGGGCGCGAGCGACGACGGCGCAGCGATCGAGCTACGCCGGCTGATGTTGAGCGAGGAGGAGTTGACTCGCATCCTTGGCGACATGGTGACGGCAGCCGAGACGGTGATGGCGGCTAATGGCTGAGCGACTAGTTATCGTCGACTACGAGGCCGGCAACCTGCACAGCGTCGAGCGTGCGGTGGCCCACTTGGGGGCCGCCTTCGCCACTTCCTCCCAGGCGGAGGAGGTCGCTGCCGCCGATCGGATCATCTTCCCGGGAGTCGGCGAGAGCGCCTCCGCAATGGCGGTGCTTCGTCGCACCGGCATGGACCAGGCGATGCACGAGGTGCGAAACGCGGGCCGTCCGATGCTCGGTATCTGCGTCGGCTGCCAGGTGGTGTTCGAACGCTCGGAGGAGCGCGACGCCGAGTGCTTGGGGCTGCTCCCCGGCAGCGTGCTGGCATTTCGGCCCGACCGCCAGCACAAGGTGCCCCACATGGGTTGGAACGAGGTGCACTTCGAGCGTCCCCACCCGCTGGTAGCCGGCATCCCCGACGATTCGATGTTCTACTTCGTGCACTCCTACTACCCGGCGCCGCAGACGCCGGAGGTGGTGGTCGGGTCGACGCCGTACGGGCTGCAGTTCGGGTCCATCATTGCGGCTGAGAACCTGGCAGCCACCCAGTTCCACGCCGAGAAGTCCGGCAAATGGGGGCTGCGTCTGCTGGACAACTTCCTCCGTTGGAGTCCGTCGTGACCGATCGGCTCGCCAAGCGCGTTATCGTGTGCCTCGACGTGCGTGATGGGCGCACCACCAAGGGGGTGCGCTTCCAGGACAACCGCGACGTGGGTGACCCGGTGGAGATGGCCCGCCGCTACTACGAGGGCGGCGTGGACGAGCTGGTGTTCTACGACATCACCGCGTCCGCCGAGCGGCGCGGCATCATGTTGGACGTGGTGCGGCGGGGGGCCGAACAGATGTTCATCCCCTTTTCAGTCGGGGGCGGCATCGGCAGTGTCGGGGACATGCGCGCCGTGCTGCTGGCCGGGGCGGAGAAGGTATCGGTCAACTCCCAGGCGGTCAGGAAGCCGGAGCTGATAACGGCCGGCGCCGAGGCGTTTGGCAGTCAGTGCGTGGTGCTGGGGATGGATGCCAAAGCGGACCCGACCATGCCCAGTGGCTATCGGGTGATGGTAGACGGCATGCGCACCAGCACCGATTTCGATGCCCTGGAATGGGCGCTGCGCGCGCAGGAGCTCGGCGCCGGCGAGGTGGTCCTCAACGCCGTGGACACCGACGGCATGCGCAGCGGCTACGAGCTCACGGCCACCCGCCTGCTCG
>CAJWOB010000335.1 GCA_913043885.1 uncultured Spirochaetaceae bacterium
TACGATCCGGATAGAACGGCTCGAGGTCGGCGAGGGTTTCGCCGACGCCGGCGAACTTGATCGGCTTGCCGCTGATCTCCCGCACCGACAACGCCGCGCCGCCGCGCGCATCTGAGTCGAGCTTGCTGAGAATGACGCCGGTAAGACCGATCTGCTCGTCGAACTGCTTGGCCACGTCCGCCGCGCTCTGCCCGGTCATGGCGTCCAGCACCAGCACGCTCTCCACCGGATCGACGGTATCGGCAACCTTCTTCAGCTCGGCCATAAGGGCATCGTCGAGCTGAAGGCGGCCGGCGGTGTCGATGATGAGCGTATCGACCGCCTGACGCCGCGCCGTAGCGATTGCTGCGCGCGCCACCTCCACCGGGTCGGAGGCGCCTTCCTTGGCGTACACCGGCACCTCTGCGGACGCGGCCAGCACCCGTAGCTGCTCCACCGCAGCCGGACGTGCCAGATCCGCGGCGGCGAGCATGGGTCGGCGTCCGTTGCCGGCCAGGTGGCGCGCCAGCTTGGCGGCAGTGGTGGTCTTGCCGCTCCCTTGCAGGCCCATGAATAGCACGACAGAGAGTGTGTCCGGACCTTTCAGCTGCAGGTCGGCACGCTCGGAGCCGAGCAACTGCACCATGCGGTCGTGGACGATCTTGGTGAACTGCTCGGCGGGCGACACCGCCTTGAGCACCCGGTCTCCCTGCGCGTCCTCCGACGCACGATTCACGAACCGCCGCACCACGCGCAGGTTTACGTCCGCCTCGAGGAGGGCTACCTTGATCTCGCGGACGGCGTCCTGGATATTCTTTTCGGTTATGTGGGCTCGTCCCGCGACCTGCCTGAGCACGTCGCCGAGCTTGCCGGTGAGCCCTTCGAGCATAGGCTTATCTGTATAGCGGTCGCTCAGAGGCACTGTCAAACATGTGGCGTGATGTGATGCTTGTGCGGATAGCGAAGTGGCCTGGCTGGTCGCCAGGCGTCGTGGCTACGCGCCGGCGACACCTGGGCTGGCTGCTGGTCGGCAGCGCGCTCTGGCTTGGCGCCTGCTCCGGCGGCGCCGATGTCGACTCGGAGCCAGTGGGGCTTACCCCCGAAGTTGGCGAGGAGGTCCGTGCCACCGCCTCCGAGTCCGCGCTGAGCGTCCAGCTCCGCACCTTCGACGCCCTTATCGAGACCCTCCGCGAGAGCTACGTCTACGGTACGCGGCGCGGCGTCGACTGGGCTGACCTGGAGAGCCGCTACCGCACCAAGGTGCTCGGCCTGCGCCAGCCGGACGACTTTCCGAAGATTATCGGCGACCTCATCCGCGAGCTCCCCCCCGGCGCTGCGCGTTGGGAGTCGCGGCAACAGCGCATCGACGTTCAATCTAGCGACTCGCTCAACTACGAGGGCATCGGCACCTATATAGCGTTCCGTCCCAGTCCGGTACCGCGGGTAATCCTGTTGTCGGTAATGCGTGGCTCCCCCGCCGAGTCGGCAGGGCTACGCGACCACGACAGCGTGCTTGCCGTCGATGGCACCCCGGTGCGAATCGACGAGGGCGCCGACGTCGCCACCCGTATTCGCGGGCCCGCCGGCTCCACCGTCATGCTCATGGTGCAGTCGCCGCGCTCGAAGCCGCGACTGGTGCCGGTTACTCGCGGCCGGGTCAACCTCGGCGGCGTGTTCAACTCGGTGCGTACGCGGCTGTTGACCGGCACCAATGTCGGCTACCTGTTGTTCCCGAGGCAGAGTGACGCCCAGACCGCCACCGATGTGCAGGAATCGTTGCTGCAGCTGACCGCCCAGGCCCCGATCCGGGCGCTCATCCTCGACCTGCGCATCGCCGGCTTCGGCAGCACCTGGCCGCTCGGTGAGTTGCTGACGCTGTTCGCTGACGGCGAGCTCGGCACTATCTACTACGCCGATGGCGAGCAGCCGATCACCATTCCCGGCAGGGACCTGGCCGGATCGCAGACACTGCCGCTGGCGATCCTGATCGGCCCGGACACCGAGGGACGTCCGGAGATATTCGCTGCGGCGCTGCAGAGCGTCGGGCGTGCCTCGCTGTTCGGGCAGCGTACCGCTGGCACCATCGAAGAGAGCGTTGTCGTGCAGCTCCCGGACGGGTCGCGGCTGTTCGTGCAGGCATCCAGCTATCGCAACGCCGCCGGCCGCGAGGTTGGCGATGGCGTGGCTCCTAACGTGCCGGTCCGCGGCGATTGGGACAGCGTTACCGAGGAGGAGGACGGCATCCGCGACGCCGCCATCGCCTCTCTGCTGCGAGGCGCCGGTCGGTGACGCGCAGCCGCGCCACCCGTCCACCGGTTGCCCGCCGCTGGAGTGGCGCCCTGTTGGCAGGCGGTGCCCTCGTCCTGGCGGCGTGTAGCCCTAGCGAGCTCGACCTTCGTCAGCAGTCCGAGCTGTCGCAGATCTTCGAGCGCCACAGCGGCCGCATCGCTTACATGGACGTGGATGGCAACATCTACACCGTCGATCAGCGCGGCAGCGGCCAGGAGAATGTCACCGCAGACGCGGTGCTGCCGTCCGATGGCCAGGGACTGCTGCGCTACTACCAGTTCCCCGTGTGGGCGCCCAGCGGCGAGCGGTTGGCATTCGTCCGCATCCAGGGCGTCGGCCAACAGGCCACCTCGACGGCGGTCATCACCACCGACCCCGACGGCACCGCCGCGACCGAGGCGTTCACCAGTGGCGAGGCCCTGCCCAACTACCTGTACTGGTCGCCCGACAGCGCCCACCTTACGTTCGTAACCAACGCCGGCACCGGCGCCGCCTGGTCGCTGCAGCTGGTTCCTGAGGGCGGCGGGGAGGCGACGGTGGTGGACGCCGGCAGCCCGCTCTACTGGTGCTGGACGCCTGACGGCCAGACCGTGCTGATCCATGCCGGTGGCTCCGGGATCAGCTCTCGTTCGCGCATCGCCTTCGTCAACGTATTCGGCTACATCTACGAAGAGGGTCTGCAGCTGCGTCCGGGTCCCTTCCGAGCGCCCGGCTGCTCCCCCCACGGGGATCGCATCCTGGTGGCGGCGCAAAGCGGCGGCCAGAGCAGCCTGATCATGACCAGTCGCAGCGGCGACGTGCTGGAAGCCATCGGGCGCTCCGACAACGCCCTCACCTTCAGTTGGTCGCCCGACGGCCAGCGCGTTGCCTACGTGGGGCAGGAGGGGCCAATCGGCGACCTACACGTGGTCGACGTGGCCTCGCCGGACGCGGAGCCGCTGGCCATAACGGATCAGCAGCTTGTGATGGCCTTCTTCTGGTCCCCCGACAGCGAGAAGATCGCCTACTTCGTCCAGCATACGCCGCCACCCGACCCGGAGAACCCAGACGCCGAGCAGCCGTTCCAGCTGACCCTGCTCATCCACAACCTCCGCAAGGAGGAAACCCGCGAGGTGTTCAGCTTCCGACCGGCGCCGCACTTCATGGACGTGGTGCTCAACTTCGACCAGTACTCACAATCGGTGCGCATCTGGTCGCCGAACAGCCGCCACGTGCTGTTCTCTCTACTGATGCCGGAGTCGAATCTCCCGGTGATCGCAGTTGCCAAGGCGGACAGCAGACTGTACCCGGCAGGCGTGGTGCGCGGGCTGGTCGGCTTCTGGTCCTGGCAGTAGCCGCGCGC
>CAJWOB010000336.1 GCA_913043885.1 uncultured Spirochaetaceae bacterium
GCCGCGCGTGGTGGCTGCCGAACGCGGTGCACAGCGGCGCCACCGCCGGAATCCCGATCGCGGCGAGGGCGATAACGTCGGTGTAGCCCTCTACCACCGCGACCGCCGGGGTGTCGCTGCCAGGTACCCTGGGCACGCCGCCGACATCCGGCGCGTCGTCGCCGCCGGGCCGTCGGCCTCCGCCGCGCAGCGCTTCCAGCGCCAAGTCGATGCCATACAGATGCTCGGCCTTGTGGAACAGCGGGCTCTCGGCCGAGTTGACGTATTTCGGGCCGTCGTCGGCCAACGAGCGTCCTCCGAAGGCGATGACCTCCCCTCGCGCGTTGCTGATCGGAAACATCACCCGTCCCCAGAAGATGGCCCGGATCCGCCCCTCCCGCTGTACGAACAGCCCGCTCTGCAGCAGGAACTCATCGCTGTAGTTCTTCTTGCGCAGGAAGCCGTGCATCCAGCCGGGCTGGCGGGGCGCCCAGCCGATCCGGAAGCGTTCCACAGCACTGCGGTCGATGCCGCGTTGCGCCACGTATCGGCGCGCCGGCTCCGCTTCTGCGCCGGTTAGGAACAGGTGGTGCAGCGCACCGGCAAGGCGGCCACACAGGTCCACGTAGGTGCGGCGCGGCAGGCCGGCGCGCTCACCGACCACCCCCGAGGTGGCACTGAGGTCGACGCCCGCCCGCTCGGCGAGCAGCTCCATGGCCTCGCGGAACCCGAGCTGCTCGACGTCCATGACAAACTGCACCAGGCCGCCACCGCGGTTGCAGCCGAAGCAGTAGTACGCCTCGCGGTCCTCCGAGACGGTGAAGGAGGGCGTCTTCTCGCCGTGGAACGGGCACAAGCCCCAGAATCGGCCGCCGCGTGGCTCCAGCGCCACGTATTCCTTGACCACCTCGACGATGGACAATCGGTCGAGGATCTCTTTGATGAGCTCTTGCGGGATGCGCACTGGCGCTCAGGCGCCCTTGAGATAGAGGAACTTCGCCTCGTTGTGCTCGTCCAGATCGCTCGAGAAGTAGTGGCGGCCGGTGGCCGGGTCGCGAACCACGAAGTACCAGTAGTCGGTGTCCGGAGGGAAGAAGGCAGCCTGCAGCGCCGTTAGGCCGGGGTTGGAGATCGGGCCGGGCGGTAACCCGTGCCACTTGTAGGTGTTGTAATCCGAATCGATGCGCAGATCGGAGTGGAAGATCCGCTCCGGGTGCGGCTTGCCCTGAATCTCGGTGATGATGTACTGCAGCGTCGCACACGACTCGAGCCCGACGTCCACTCCGAGCCGGTTATAGAATACCGACGCAATCAGCGGCGCCTCCTCCACCACGCGGTACTCCCGCTCGACGATCGACGCGACGATAAGACGGTCGTGGACTTCGCGCGGATCTTCGAAGGCATAGCCGGGATAGATCTCCCCGAGCCGGCCGAAGAAATTGTCCACCATCTGGGCGACCACCGCTTCGGCGGGGAAACGGCGCGGGAATAAGTAGGTGTCGGGGAACAGGTAGCCTTCGGCGCTGAACGCTGCAACGCCGTAGCGGGCCATGAATGCCGGGTCGCGGGCGACATCGATGAAGGCATCGGCCGCCACGATGTCGTTCTCCTCGAGCAAGCTGGCGACCTTGTTGATGGTCCACCCCTCGGGGATCGTCACCTTCACCAGCTCCTGATGACCCTCCACCAGCAGGTCGTGGATCTCCAGCGTGGTGGCGCCAACCGGCAGCGAGAAGTAGCCGGCCTTGAAGCCGGTATCGGTGCCGCGTAGCTCCGCCACCCCGCGCAGCAGCAGTGGCGAACGAATGGCCCCTTCCAGGAAGAGGCGGTCGGCGATCGCCGCGAGCGGCTCGCCAGCCTCCACCGTGAACAACCGGACCCCGTCGGCCTCTGCGTCCGCCTCGGTAGCGTCCGTCGGGGCAGCGGCTGCGTCTGATGCCGTCGGGGCAGCGGCTGCCGCCGGCGGTGGCGTGTTCAGGTAGAAGCCGGCGCCGGCGGCCAGCGCGACCACCACCACCAGCCCGACGAACAGGCGCAGCACAAGCTTCATTGCGACACCCCTACCTGCTGGTCAGGACGAACTCCACCCGTCGGTTCTTCCACCTGTTCTCCAGATCGCCGAAGGGTACCACCGGGATAGACCCGCCGAGACCCACCGTCGAGATACGCCATGACTCCAGCCCGAGCTGCACCAGCGCGGCCTTTACCGCCTCTGAGCGCGCGGTCGAAAGGGGAACCAGCTCGTCCTCTTGCTCGCGGGCGGCGGCAGTCGGATTGGCGAACGACAGGTTGTTGGCGTGACCTTCGATGCGGATCGTGTAGCGTGAGTACTTAGTGAAGATCTCGCTCAACCGGTCGATCGTGCGGCGGTTCTTCTCGTCGGCTGCGATGTCCGCCACCGCATCGAGGTCGGCCGAGTTACCCGGAAAGGTAATGCTGGAGATGCGGATCATCAACTTGTCCCCCTCCTGTATTACCAGCACGTCTACCGGGATGACCCCCGACGCCACGGCCTCGTTGCCTAGGTCGTCGCGCATGGCAATGGCCACCGGGTAGTCCTCGGCCGCCTGCACCAGCTCACCATCACGCGATAGGCCGTTCCACGTGATGGTCGGACGTGGCGTGCCACGGCCGGTGAACTCGGTAAACGGATTTCCGACCGGATCGACGATCTGAGCGTGCAGTGGGTCCAGGCCAACGGGCAGCCTCCGCCCGGATGTGGCAACGCCTGCTTGAACCCGGACGCGTTCGGCGCCTCCAAGGCCGTGGCGTTGGTCCAAGCGGTCGAGGGTGGCACCTACTTCGCGCGGGTGTTCGGTCCAGGGGGAGCGGTCGCTGCTTCCTACGACCTCGAGATCCGCTACGTGGTGGGACAGGCTTGCCTCGCGGACGAGACCTTCGAGGTGGGATATCCATCGGTGGCGCAGGAGGTGCACGCATGTCCGGGGGCGCGCCACCAGTACTGCTTCGACCACGCAGGGGGTGGGCTGTCGGCACGGGCGGGCGTGGACCAAGGCGGCGACGTGGCGCTGCGTTTCCGCGACGCGGCAGGGGGCGTCCTCGCGCAGGTGGACGACGAGGTGGTCGGGGACGAGTGTCTCTTCCAAGCGGTGGACGCGGGGCGCTATTGCGTGGAGGTCGATGCGATCTTCGAGTCGACGTATGACTTGGTGATCGACGACGTGGACTGTGACTGAGGACGACACCGTCCGGCAGGCGCAGCGGGAGGAGCTCGCCCGCCGCAACGAGCGGGCCTCCCTTGGCGGGGGCGAGCGGCGGATCGAGCGCCAGCACGCGAACGGGAAGCAGACGGCGCGCGAGCGCGTGGAGGCCCTGCTCGACCCGGGCACCTTCGTCGAGATGGATCGCCTGAAGGTCCACCGATGCGCGGACTTCGGCATGGCCGAGGGCATCTTGGTGGGCAAGGGAGCGAACAACGACTGGGTCGAGGTTCGCGAGGATGCCAACGGCACCCTGGTCGAGATTTTGGTGCCCGCCGAGTTGGTCGGGGAAGCCTCCCATCTTTTCGTGCCCAACCGCGTGTTGGTCAACTGGAGTCGCGATGAGAACGCGACCCATCCGGGCGCCACCTCCCTGGTCAACCTGCGTCCGCTGGAGAACAAC
>CAJWOB010000337.1 GCA_913043885.1 uncultured Spirochaetaceae bacterium
TTCGCGGACGCTGATCGTGAAGACCGTGATGGCCCTGCTGGTCGCGTTGCCCGCATCGCTGATGATTGCGCAGGTCAACCAGATGGTCTTCGCCCCCGTGCAGGACAACATGTTCCGCAAGATGGGGCAGCAGCAGGGCGTCATCTTCCGCCGCGACGAAGCGGGCAACCTGCTGGTCGACGTTCCCTCCGTCCCGACCCCGGCGGGAGCGAGCACCTGGCGCAGGCACTCCACCAACCGGTCGCGCGCGGGGCGGGACGGATCCCGGATCGGGTCGCCGGGGATGAAGTGCTCATAGATCCGCGTCAGCACCTCGTCCTGCAGCGCCAGCAGCGTCGGCGAAGCGACGAAGATGGAGGAGTAGGTGCCGACCACCACACCGATCATCAGGGTCAGCGCGAAGGTCTGGATCGAGGCCGAACCGAACACGTAGATGGCGGTTACCGCCAACAGGGTGGTCAGCGAGGTGATGATGGTGCGCGCCAAAGACTGCGTAATGCTGCTGTTGATGACCACGTCGAAGTCGCTGTCCCGCATCAGCGTCACGTTCTCGCGCACGCGGTCGAAGATGACGATGGTGTCGTTGAGTGAGTAGCCGATGATGGTGAGCACCGCGGCGATGGTCGCCGTCCCCACCTCGAACTGGAAGGTGGCCAATACCCCGATCATCACCGCCACGTCGTGGACCAGCGCGACCATGGCTCCGATGGCGTAGGTCCAGCGAAAGCGCACCACGATGTAGACGAAGGTGAGCACCAGCGCCACCACTAGGATGGCCACCGACTGTCGGCCCAGAAGCCGCGACACGCTCTGCCCGACGAAATCGGTGGCTTGCACGTCGAGCCGCTCACTGCCGAAGGCGTCCCCGAGCGCGGTGAGCACGCGGCCCTCGGCGGCCACACGCTCGGCGGCGATGGTGGAGTCGGGACCCGGCTCCGGAACCTCAGTGCGAATGATGTAGGACTGCTCGTTGGCGGCACCCGCTGCCTGCAGCGTAAAGCGGCCAAGCTCGTCCAGAGCGGCGCGCACGTCGGCGAGCGCGATGACATCTGCATCCTGCGGTGTCGGCGGCACCGCTCGCAGCGTCACCGAGCTGTCCCGCGGCAGCACTCCGGGGGCACGCAGTTGCCGGCTGGCGAGGCCGGCTGGAGCCAGCGGCGTCGCGGTCACACCGTCGATGGCGCCCACTGCCGCAGCGAGGGCGCCAACCGTCGGCACGTCGTCGAAGGTGAACGTCTGCCGCTGGCCGATACCGTCGGCCACCCATTCCACCAGGAAGCCACCCGGCTGGTTGAGCAGCGGGTCCTCCGGGATGCGCTCGACTGCAAGCTCGGCGGCCGGACCGGCGCTGAGCTGCAGGGCGGCATCGGCAATGCGTATCTGCTGCGAAATACCGCCGCTTAGATCGACGCTGAAAGTAAGGCCGCCGCGGACGATGGTACCGGCGACGCCAGCGCCAATGGCCAGCACCGACACCGCCAGCATGAAGAAGCGGATACGGGTAAAGCGAATGGCCTTACGCATTAGGCCGCCTGCTCCCGGGGCCGCCGGCGACGCCAGCTGATACTCAGACGCTGCATTCCCAACGTTTCGGTGAGGAAGTCGAAGATCAATCGCGATATCACCAGAGCCGAGAACATCGACGAGAGGATTCCCACCGAGAGGGTCACCGCAAAGCCCCGTATCGGCCCGCTGCCGAGATAGCTGAGGGCCACGGCGGCGATGAACGTGGTGATGTTGGCGTCCATGACCGTCCAGAACGCCTTGGCGTATCCGGCCTGAATGGCAGCACCGGCGGTCTTACCAAGCCGGTACTCCTCCTTGATGCGCTCGTAGATGATGACGTTGGCGTCGACGGCCATACCTACTGTCAGGATGACGCCGGCGATGCTGGGCAGCGTCAGAGTGAAGTTGAAAGCCGAGAGCACCGCGACCAGGAAGAACAGATTGAGCACCAGGGCCAGGTTGGCGATGAGCCCGGCAAGCTGATAGTAGAACAGCATGAACACCAGGACCGCGGCCATGCCGACCGCAATGGCCCGCACCCCCTGGCGGATGGCGTCCTCCCCTAACGAGGCACCTACCGCCTGCTGGCTGACCACTTCGAGGGGCACGGGGAGCGCGCCGGTCTCCAGCACCAAGGCCAAATCCCGGGCCTCGACCTCGGTGAATCCCGAGACAACCACGTCGTTGCGGATGGGAGTGCTGATGACCGCCGCCGCCTTGACCTTGTCGTCGAGGACCACGGCAAGCACGTTGTTGACGTTCTCGCTGGTAAGGTTGAAGAAGATGTCCCCCCCTTCCTGATCGAGGCGAAACACGACGGTGGGTTGCTGGGTGAAGGGATCGGGGGTTACCTGCGCGCTCTGGATATGGGTGCCCTCCAATCCCACCTGTTCGAAGATGACCGTGTACCCGACCAGCTGATCGACGCCGTAGACGTCCTTCTCGTAGCGCCCACGGAGCAGCTCCCCGGCTTGCAGCACCGAGGGGTCGGCGGGCTGACCGTCGGGCCCCAGGAAGTCGGCCGGGTTGGCGGCCTGATACTCCCGGAAGCGGGCAATCGCCTCTTCACTGACGATGTGGAAGTTCAGGCGGCCCTTACCCAGGATGAAGCGATCCATCCGCTCCGGGTCCGGAGCCCCGGGCACCTCCACGATGATCTGCTCGTCCGCGCTCTGCCGAATCTGCGGCTCGGTGACGCCGAACTGGTCGATTCGGTTCTCCAGCACCTGGAGCGACCGGGCCAGCGCGCTACTCCGCTCCGCCCGCGATAGCACCCGGCCCTGCTGCTCCTCGAGCGCCTCCAGGTCGGGCTGAATTACCACGTACATGCCGCCCTGGAGGTCCAGACCCAGTTGCACGCTGGCGTCGCGGGTATCCTTGAGCGCCGTTATCTGCGCGCGGTAGTGGCCCTCCAGATCGCTGAAGGTTTCTGCCTCGCTCGGAAACGCCGTGGTGACGTCGCCGACCGTCCAGTCGGAGGGCAGGTCGCGGCGCTCGATGCGGAGCCGGTCGCGGGCCAAGTCGATGGTGTACTCCAGATCAGCAGGGACCTCAGTCGACAGGTCGCTGTTCGCCAGCCACTTGAGCTCGGCCAGGTCGTCTTGTGCCTCCTGGCGGGACAGCGCCCGCACCTGATCGCGCGATGCATTGGCACGGGCCCGCTCCTCCTCCCCGTACTGCACGTACCAGCGGAACGTGGGGACAAGGAACCAAACGGCGGTGCCAGCGAACGCCAGCACGATCAGCAGACGGAGGCGCTTACTCACGTGGATGCCCGATTAGGAATCGGTAGCGTCGGGCTGGGCGCTCTTCTCCGTGGTCACCGAAGAGATGGAGCTCTTGGAGAACTCGATCTTGGTGCTGTCTTCCACCTTTACCGTGACGGTGCTCTCCTTGACCGCGGTTACCTGGCCATGGATGCCACCGGCGGTCACGACCTTGTCGCCCTTCTTGAGGGCTTCGAGCATCGCCTTCGACTCACGCTGCCGCTTGTTCTGCGGCCGGATGATAAGGAAATAGAAGATAAGGACGATCGCCCCGATCATCGGCAGCATCGATAACAGGCTCCCGCCTGCGGCG
>CAJWOB010000338.1 GCA_913043885.1 uncultured Spirochaetaceae bacterium
TGCTCGAAGCGTTCGGAGCGGGTCGCCTGATGTGGGGAACCGACTTCCCGTTCGTCGTCCGCAAGCCCGGCTACCCAGAATCCGTCGCGCTGTTCGACCGATTGATGAGCGAGCTACCGTCGGCCGATCGCGCGGCGATTATGGGCGACACGGCGCGCGATGCGCTGCGGTTTCCGTAGACCAGCGGGGGCAGCGCTACCCTGTCGCGGTCGAGCTATCGCGAGTGGCGGCGGGCAGCATTACACTGCGTCCTTCAGCGGCGGCACCGCCACCGAGTCGAGCACCTCGCTGACCAGTGCCGATTCGGTAAGCCCCTTCGCCTGGTGCTCGGACTTCACGATCATCCGCTTGAGCAGAACCGGCATGGCCATCTCCTGCACGTCCTCGGGTACCACGTAGTCGCGTCCGCGCAGCGCGGCGAGCGCCTGGGCTGCCTTGTACAGCGCCAGTGAGCCGCGTGGCGACACGCCGAGCACCAACCGCACCTCGCGGCGGGTGGCGTTGACGATGGACAGAATGTAGCCGCTGATGGAGTCGTCGACATGAACGTCCAGCACGCTCTGCTGGATCTGCAGCAACGCATCCACATCGGACACCGCGGCGACGCTGCGCAGCGGGTGGGTCGGCTGGCGCTGCATCTCCATTACTGCCCGCTCGGCCTCCCGCGCGGGGTAGCCGATCGAAACCGTCAGGAAGAAACGGTCCTTCTGCACCTCTGGCAGCGGGAACGTGCCCTCGGCCTCGCCCGGGCTTTCGGTGGCGATGAGGAGGAAGGGGTTGGGCAGCGGCTTGCTCTGACCTTCGACGCTCACCTGGCCTTCGGCCATGGCCTCGAGCAGCGCCGACTGGGTCCGTGGGGTGGCGCGGTTGATCTCGTCGACCAGCAGGACGTTGGTCATGACCGGTCCCTGGCGGAACTCGAACTCCTGGGTCTGGGCGTTGTAGACCGACACGCCGAGAACGTCCGCGGGAAGGAGGTCTGGGGTGCACTGCAGCTGACGAAGTTCGCCGCCGATGCTCACCGCAATGGCACGGCCCAGCACGGTCTTGCCGACCCCCGGCACGTCCTCGATAAGCACGTGGCCCCGGCACAACAGCGCCACCAGCACCTTCTCGATAACGTCGTCCTTTCCGAACAGCGTCGAACGCACCGAGGTGCCGACCGTCTCCGCCCATTCCGTTACTGTCATTCCTGGTCCCCTCGGTTCGCTGTGGCACGTGCGTGGCGAAATCCGTCCAGCACCGCGCGTAGTTTGGCCTCGTAGTCTCGCGTCTGCTCCGGCCGTACTTCACGGCCAGAAAACACCATCTCCTCGAACAGCGCCCCGACCTCGGAGAGGGCAGAGTGCTGCGTGGGGACCCGCTCGCCGAGCAGCCCCGTGTACTGCAGTGGGCCGTACGCCGTTCGGAAGCGGACGCCCGCCTTCTCGCCGACCCGAATCAGCCGCAGAAAGCCCTTGATGATGTGGGTGTGCTCGCGCCAGCGAGCAACCTCGGCAGCGCGGGCGCGTCGCGCGGCGGCGGCATGCCGCTGTACTTCGACCGTCTCCGCTACGGTGCGGGCGATACGCCGCACCGCCGACACCGGCGACAGGGTGATGCGCGTCAGCACGGTAGCCAGGCTCTTCAGCACGGCAAGGATGCCCTGGCCGACTCGGCTCAGCACGCCGCGCAGGCTGAGCTCCTGCAGGCGTTCTCGCATGTCGCGCGAGAACAGCGGGCGCAACAGGAATCGAAGGAGCAATGCCACTAGCGCGGCTCCCAGCCAGGGAGACACCACGCGGAAGAAGCGCGCCACGGCGGTCTCGCCCCCCGTCCCCACGAAGGCGGTGATGCTGTCGCGCGTCACGAACTGGTCCCCCTCGCCGCCGATGTCGATATCCGGGGGAGCGGCGATCTCGAGCGCCGTCGGAGTGAGGGCGTCGGCAATCCGGCCTAGCAGATCGCCGATCGTACCTCCCGAGATGATCGAGGTTGCGCCGACGAGGGGCCATGCCACCAGCATGGCCAGCGCAAGCAGCAATCCGGCCGATCCGAGGCGGCGCCGCCGCAGGGCGGCCTTCAGGGTGAGCCCAGCCCCGAAGTAATTCTGTTCCTCCTGATAGCCATCTACCACCGCCAGGACGCTGATGCCGACCACCAAGTGGGCGAGAACGAGGAACACGATGGTAGAGGGGAACTCGGTACCCGCTAGCAGCGACGCGCAGAACAGCCCGATGACGAGGCTCTGGAACACGACCACGAATCGCTTGGCGCGGCGCATGGCGGACGTGGAATCGGTAGCCTCGGTCGAGTAGTCGCGGACGCCGCTGCGCAGCGCCTCCCCTTCACGGTTGATGATGGTGGTCAGGAACGCCTCGCGGGTTCGTAGGGTGATGTGGAACGAGACGGTCAGTACCCACAGCGCCAGCACCAGCACCAGTGCGTAGATGACGTCATCGCGTGGCACGAATTCGCCCCGGAAGATAGCTCCCGTCGTCAGCATGAACATCAGGAAGGCGACGATCATGACGGCTAGCAGCTCACGCAGTCGCAGCAGGAACTGACGGCTGCGGGCCCGCCCGAGGGCGTTGGAGACCGCCGCCTCGGCGATGCCGGTCAGAATCAGGAAGATCACCGTTCCGGGGGGGGGCGGTGCAAGCCCGATCAGCACCGCAGCGCGAAGCAGCTGGTCCATCAGCAGCACGAAGAACAGCGGCAGGGCCACCGCAAGCATGGGGTGCGCCACGGTCTCGTAGAACCTGAGACGTTGCTCATCCACCGACGAGTGCCTTCCCGTACCCAGCCACGCGATGCGAGCGTAGCCCGGGGACCTGTAGGTCCTCGCTTGCGGTGGCCTGTGAGCTGACCAGAAACACCTCTACTTCGTAGCCGCGCCGTCGTAGCGACAGCAGCGCCGTTATCTGCGCCGCGCGCAACGGCGGCGAAACCACCAGGATGCGAGTTCCGGTCTGCACCGCGACGTTTCCGCGCAACACCAGGTCGGTGAACTCGCCACCCGCCTCCGGTGGCGTGGTAGCGATGCGGGCCAGAATCTCCAGGGCGCTCTTGGCGTGGCCGTAGCCGGGCCGGATCGGCGCAGATGGGTGCCCCTCGACATCGCCGATCTTGCCCGACGTGAGCAGCCCAACCTCCTGCTTGAGGCCAACGAAGTAGAACAGCAGCGAGGCCGCCATCTCGATTGCCCGCTCCACCAGGTGGGCGCGCTGCGCCTGTGGATAGTCGCGGGCGCTCAGATTGAGGAGCACCAGCGCGGGGAAGTAGATCGATGGCTCATACTCCATCGTGAACAGCTTGTTGAGCCGCGCGCTGGCCTTCCAGTTCACCCGCTTCAGCTCGTCGCCCGGCTGATACTCGCGGATCGAACGGAAGCGGGTGATGTCCTCGTACAGGCGGTTCGCCACCCGCAGGTTGCCCGACGGCAGCCCGGTCTTCTGGTCCATGTCGAGGGTGAAGATGCTGGGATACACCACTACCTGCGCCTGGCTGGCGATCTGTCGCTCGTAGGAGAAGAAGCCGAGTGCATCGGTGCCGGCGATGTCGATCGGGCCGAGCTGAAAGTCCCCCCGCTCGTGACACTCCA
>CAJWOB010000339.1 GCA_913043885.1 uncultured Spirochaetaceae bacterium
GCGCCGCCGCCCACGCGGCAGGGCACGTCTGGGCGCGCGGCGAGGGGGTGATGCTGGAGGACGCCGCCGGCAACCGCTACATCGATGGCTTGTCCGGGCTGTGGAACGTGGTGGTCGGCCACGGTCGCGCCGAGCTCGCCGAGGCGGCGGCGACACAGATGACGACGCTCGGCTATTGCTCCGCCTACGCGGGCAGCTCCAGCCTGCCGGCAATCGAGCTCGCGGAGCGACTCGCCGCCCTGTGCTACCCGCGCATCAACCGCTTCTTCTTCACCTCCGGTGGCGGCGAGGCGACCGAGAGCAGCATCAAGACGGCGCGTTCCTACTGGAAGCTGCGCGGCAAGCCGAACAAGACGAAGGTGATCTCGCGGGAGTTTGGCTACCACGGCGTCACACTGGCGGCGATGAGCGCCACCGGTATCCCCGCCTACTGGCCGTTGTTCGAGCCGGTGGTACCCGGCTTCTTCCACATCCCCTCGCCCTACCCATATCGCTACGAGGTGGACGAGGCGGCCTCGGGGAGTCAGGGCCAGCAGGCGGCCGACGAGTTAGAGCACGCCATCGAGCGCGAAGGCGCGGACACGGTGGCGATGTTCATCGCCGAGCCGGTGCAGGGCGCCGGGGGCGTCATCGTGCCGCAGGACGACTACTTCCCGCGCATTCGCGAGATCTGTGACCGCCACGACGTGCTGTTCGTGGCCGATGAGGTCATCACCGGCTTCGGCAGGACGGGCAAGCTGTTCGCCCTCGACCACTGGGGAGTGCAGCCGGACATCGTTCAGTTCGCCAAGGCAATTACGGCAGGCTACGTGCCGTTCGGTGGCATCGGGGTCAGCGACGACATTGCCGACACCCTCGAAGGCGCCGACACCCCGTGGATGCACGCCTACACCTACAGCGCCCATCCGGTCGGCAGCGCGGTGGCGCTGCGCACGCTGGACATCATCGAGGGCGAGGGGCTGCCGGGCCGCGCCGCGACTTCCGGGCAGGTGTTGCTGGAGGGGCTGCGTGCGGGCCTGGCCACGCATCCCCATGTCGGTGACATCCGCGGGCTGGGCCTGATGTGTGCGGTGGAGCTGGTGGCCGACCGTGAGGGCAAGCGCCGTTACCCGGCTGCCGACAAGGTCGGGGCCAAGGTTGCCGCGTCGGCCATGCAGCACGGGCTGTTCACCCGCTCGATCGGCGACGTGTACTACGTCGCGCCTCCCTTCGTGATCGATGCGGCGCAGCTGCAGCAGGTGGTGGATGCCAGCGTCGTCGCGGTGGAGGCGGTGGCCGGCCGTTAGCGCCGCATAGCTATGGGACTCTCTGAACGGCACCGCCTCCTCCTCGATCACACCTTCCTCGACTATCAGCCGCTGGCCTCGTTCCTGCAGCATCCGTTCATCGTCGAGCGTGCCGATGGCCTCTACTACTGGGATACCGACGGCAAGCGCTACTTCGACGCCATCGGCGGCATCTTCGTGGCCGTGCTGGGGCACAACCATCCCCGCGTACGCGAGGCGCTCCTCAGGCAGCTGGACACGATGGCATTCTCGCCGCCGATGCACGCCGTCTCCGACGTTGCCCTCGACTTCGTGGAGACGCTTGCAGGGGTGACGCCCGGCAATCTCGACTTCGTGAAGTCCTTCAGCGGTGGTTCGGAGTCGGTGGAGGCGGCGCTCAAGTTCAGCCGCCAGTACTGGAAGCAGAGCGGGCGCCCCGGCAAGTACAAGTTCGTCAGTCGCTACCAGGGCTACCACGGCGGCACCATGGGTGCGATGGCGGCCAGCGGCACCGGGCCGCGCAAGACCCCGTTTGCCCCCGAGCCGAGCGGGTTTCTCAAGGTGCTGCCGCCGACCCTCTACCGCGACCGCATCGACGACTGGGACGAGTGCAATCGCTTTGCCGCGCAGGCGTTCGACGACGTCATTACGCAGGAGGATCCGGAGACGGTGGCGGCGATTATCGTGGAGCCTATCGGCAACACCGGCGGCGTCGTTACCCCCACCGACGAGTACTTTCGGATGCTGCGGGAGATCTGCGATCGCCACGACGTGCTGCTCATCTTCGATGAGATCATCACCGGCTTCGGCAAGACCGGTGCGATGTTCGCCGCCCAGTCGTTTGGGGTAACCCCCGACATCATCTGCTCCGGCAAGTCGCTGTCCAGCGGCGCGCTGCCGTTGGGGGCGATGATCGCCCGGCAGGACATGGCGGCGGCGTTCGAGGGCGACGTCGATGCCCAGCGCTTCTTCGCCCACGGCCACACCTTCGCCAGCCACCCGTTGGGGTGCGCCGTCGGCAAGGCGGTTATCGAGGAGGTGCGGGACGCCGGGCTTGCCGAGCGGGCGCTGCGCATTGGTGAGCTGATGCAGGAGCGATTCGAGGCACTCGGGCGGCGCTTCGGCGTGGTGCGCGAGGTGCGCGGGCGGGGCGCCATTCGTGGCGTGGAGTTCCAGCGGGACGCCGACGGCGTGGAGCCGTTTCCGGAGTTGGGGCGCGCGCTCAAGCTGACGGCGCTGGAGAACGGGGTGATCATGCGCGTAGACCCCAACTGGTTCGCGGTGTGCCCGGCGCTCACCGCGACGGACGACGAGATCGGGGAGCTGTGTGACCTGATCGACAGATCGATGGCGGCGGCGCTGGAGCAGGTCGCCGCTGCCGGGTAGCGGAGGCTATTGATGGCGAAGAAGGTACTGGTAACCGGGTTGAGCGGCACCGTCGGCGAGGCGATCCGCAGCGAGTTCGAGGAGCGATATGAGCTCTCCAGCCTGTCCCGCTACGGCTGCGAGGGGATGCCCAGTGACCGCGATTACCGCGGCAATATCGCCGACATCGAGTCGCTGCTGCCGGCGTTCGAAGGAAAGGACGTGGTGGTACATCTGGCCGCCGATCGGAGCGCGACTGCTGACTGGGAGTCCGCCCTGCGCAACAACTTCGTCGGCACCTACAACGTGTTCGAGGCCGCCAAGCGGGCGGGGGTGCGGCGGGGGGGATTCGGCAGCTCGCAGCATTCGGTGGGGGGCAACTATCTGGACGAGCCCTACTGTTCGATCTTCGAAGGGGCGTTCGACCGCGTGCAGCGGCCCTACCCACTGATCGACGAGGATACGCCGATTCGGCCGTCGGGCTACTACGGTGCTTCGAAGGCGTACGGCGAGGCGCTCGGTTCGGTGTACAAGGACTACCACGGAGTCCAGTCCATCCATATCCGCATCGGCTGGACCATCTCCAGCGACGTTCCCACGTTCTCCGGAGCTGCGCTGGCGCTGTGGCTCAGCCACCGCGACACGTCGCAGATCCATCGCCTTGCCGTCGATGCGCCGGACGACCTCGACTATGCGGTGGTCCACGCCATGTCCAACAACTACTGGGGGATCTTCTCGCTGGACCGGGCGCGCAACGCCATTCGCGGGCTGATGGACCTGGCCCCGCCGCGCGCCTAGTCCACCATCTCCGCCAGAGCTTCGTGCAGAAGGAGCTCAACTTTTCCCGGCCTCGGCGGCTGCCGCGGCGGCGGATCGGGTGCGCCGCCCAGGTCCAAATGTAAGAGGGGCATCGCGGCGGCTCGGGCTGACGTTGGTGCGTGTGTGCGGTCA
>CAJWOB010000340.1 GCA_913043885.1 uncultured Spirochaetaceae bacterium
CTGTTCAAGTCCGACACGCGCATCATCGACGTGCCCTATTCCTTCGAGGTGGTGGAGATCCTCGGCGCCTTCCTGCCGCTGCTGCGAGCCAGCAACGAGGCCAAGGTGGCATTCATCAGCTCGGGCGCCGGGAGCATCGAGCGGTGTCCCGACGGAGGCATGTTCCCCTACCGCGTGTCGAAAGCGTCACTGAATATGCTGGCGCGGCTGATCGGGCACCTCGTGGACGAGGATGGAATAGGGGTGCTGGCGGTAAGCCCAGGCTGGGTCAGGACCGACATGGGCGGCCCCGCTGCCACCCGCACGATCGAGGAGGCGTCGGCGGAGGTGGTGCAGGTGATTGCCGCCCACACCTTGGGGTCGCCGCTGTTCGTCGACCCCAAGGGCAAGCCGATTCCCTGGTAGTCCGACCCGACGATCTCCTTGGCCTGCTAGAGTCGCCGGAATACCATCTCCCATGGATCAGACAGACGCGATCGATGCGATCCGATCGGCGCTGAAGAGCCAGTACCACGCCGCGCTAGCCATGCTCCGCGATGCCGTCCAGCGCTGCCCCGACGCGCTGTGGACGGCGGACGATCATACGAACGCCATCTGGCAGCTCGCCTACCACACGCTGTTCTTCACTCACCTCTACCTGCAACCGGACGAGGCTGCCTTTCGTCCGTGGGAAGGCCACCAGTCAGACGTCCAGCATCCGGACGCCATCCTCAGGCGCGTAGACGCGACGAGCGAGCTAGCGCCACTCCCTGAGCCGTACACCAAGGACCAGATCCTCGCCTACTGGCGCTCTTGCGACGATATGGTCGACGACGCGGTCGACGCGCTGGGCCTGCTCGCCGCCGAAAGCGGATTTCACTGGTACCGCATGCCGAAGCTCGACCTCCAGATCGTGAACGTGCGTCACATCCAGCACCATGCTGGCCAGCTTGCCGACCGGCTGCGGGCGGCCGCAGACGTCGGCGGCGAGTGGGTTGGCGCGCGCCGGTCCCACCGCGGCATGACCATCGACTGCGAAGCACACACGTTCCCACGGAGCTACGGCTATCGTCGCTGTCACGTCGAGGCAGTGACTGGTTAAAACGGCAGCAGCACCAGCTTCTCCTTCAGGAGCAACTACGGCACGCGGGCAGCTCCCCGGCGGCGCAGCTCTCGAATTCGTCACCGGCTGCACGCCGGCTAGCTGGTGGCCGGGAGAAGAGTGTCATGACGCGGGGCACCGCTCACTCTGCGGCGGAGCGCTCGACGTCCGCAGCGCGGCCCGGCAGCAGAAGGAACGCGCCCACCCGCACCGCAGTCGCCACCACGATCAGCCAGAACACCGGCGTCGGGTCGATTGCCGCCGCCTGCACATCGAACCCGAAGCCGGCGCTCAACACGCCTGCCACCACGGTGGGCACCACGGCGCCGATCCCGCTCTGCGCGATCATCATCAGGCTGAAGTCGGCGGTCTGATCGCCACGACTGCCCCAGCGGATCTGCATGGTGGATTGAGAGACACTGAACACCCCCTGCAGCAGCTCGTTGCAGATCATGACCACCGGCACTGCCAGGACGAAGCCCGGGCGCACCGTCAGTAGCAGCAGCGGCAGGAGTGCCTGGGCCACGCCGCTGCCCTTCATCAGCGCCAGTGGCGGCACCCGCCGCCGCAGCCACCCACTGGTGGAGGCCGACAGGCCCTTCCCCGCCTTCGACAGCGCGCCGAAGGTGTTGATCGTGAGGTAGGTCAGACCGAGGTAGCGCAGGTAGAGGACGTCCAGCAGGAACGTGAAGCTGCTGGCCGCAAGCGAGGCGATGAGCTGAAACAGAAACAGACGGCGAAACGGGGTGAACCGCAGCGAGTTGCCTACCTGCCGCGCGACGCTGGTCCGCCCGACATCGGGATCACCCTCGTCCTGCGCGATAAGCGTCATCCATAACGCCGCAGCCCCCAGCACCAGCCCGAGCCCGAGCGACACGGAGAAGCCGGTCGCCGACTCGCCGAAGTGGTCGACCAGCGCGCCGGCGATCGGCTGCGCCACCACCGCACCCACCATCGCCATCGCCAACCGGAAGCTGAGGAACGAGCCGACGCGCGCCCGCGGGACCACCCCCGATATCCAGGCACGGATGGTGGCGGCGTAGAGCGAATGAGCGAACGCCAAGAGCGCCAGTGCAGCGATCAGCAGCCAGATGGCCCCCGGCGGTCGAGCAAGGATGACGGCAATCATCAGCACGCGGACGCCCAAGCGCAGCCAGGTGGTGCCGACGACGGCCGGCCGGCGCCGTCCGCCGGTCAGCCGCACCAGGTAGGGGGCCCCCGCCAGCGCCAGCAGCCCAAGCCCGCTGACACTGCTCATTAGGCCGAGCTGGAAGGTGGTGGCGCCCAGGAACAGTGAGAGGCCGGTGAGGATGGCGCCGCTCGGGAGCGGGAAGCGAAAGGTGCCCTCAAGCTGCTCGGGCGAGGGGTTACGAAAGACATGCTCGACGCGCATCGCGACCACGTCTCCCGTGGTCTTGGCGTCCACGGAGAGGGACGCGAGCGAGAGGTGCGCGGTCGCGCCGCCCGGACGACGCGTGGTCATCGTCCCCACCCCCATCGCGCGTGGGGACGACGAGAGCGCGATGGACCAGGAGGCGGCCCGGGCGTGGCGAGCGGTGGAGAGGATCTGCGCGCCGCGCTGGCCAGGCGCCTTCACGATCAGGGCGTCGTGGTGATTCACGGGGCGATAACCCTCATGGGTGAGGGCTTCGATGACCACCACGTCGGAGCGCACCCGGATCTCCCCGCGCGTCAGGGATAATCGAAGGCCGCCGGAGGTGGATTGACCCAGAGAGAGCTTGGTCCCTCCGCGGAGCCAGATCTTGGCCGACGCATCGGAGAGCCTACCGATGCGGACGATCGCCCCACCGGGACCCGCCTCCACGTGTTGGACGCCGACGATGGATTTCCCTGAGGGGATGGAGGCGACACCGGCTTTCAGCGCGGTCTTCACCTTGATCGGCCGGACGGCGTGCGTGACGAAGAGGGGGCGAACGAGCGGCTGGAGGGTCTCGACCTTCACCGGAGGCGGCGTCGGGTTCGCGCTCGGCGTCGGCTGGACCCCCTGTATCGGCCCGACGCTCGCAGCGATCATCTCTATGTCGTGGAACCTCGGTGACCCCGCCCGCGCGGGCCTGCTCGGGCTCGACCTCGAGGAGCTGATCCAGGCGCGTGAAGCGCATGCCCCGCGCCCGGATGCCCGCGATGATCCCCGGGAGGGCCTCGATGGTCGCGCGGCGGTCGTCGAGGCCCCCGAGCCCGGTGCCGTCGTGGAGCATCACCACCCCGCCCGGCCGCGCCCCGGCGAGGACCCGCCGCTCGATGGCCCGGGCGTCGTCGCTCAGCGAGTCCAGCCCGCGCACGTCCCAGCCGACCGCGGTCATCGCCAGCTCGCCCACCACGTCGCCCAACGCCGGGTTCTTGATGCCCTGGGGTGCGCGGAAGAGCGTGGGCTCCCGGCCGAGCACCTTCGCGATGGCCGCGTTGCAGGCGCGCAGCTCGCGGCGCGCGGTGGACCACAGCGAGAAGTGCAGCGCGAGGGGGTGGCCGTAGG
>CAJWOB010000341.1 GCA_913043885.1 uncultured Spirochaetaceae bacterium
TGCCTCCGCTGCTGGCGGGGCCCGCGCCGCCCGCCTCGCCGTTGCTGATCGGTGTGTTGCTGCTGCGACCCGTCGGGACCGTCGAAGTTCATCTGCTCGATCAGCGCCCGTACGCCCGGCGACGTGAGGTCGACGCCTCGCGCCAACAGGCCCGCCAGTGATCGCGCCAGCCGGCTGGGAGTGAGGCGAGCTGCCGGCGGCTGCGCCGGCCAGGAGGTCATGATGCGGCGAAGGAGTGCCACCGTCTCCGCCCGCACCGGCAGGCCGACCGCCATTAGCGAGCGGGCTATGAGCTTGCTGGTCTCGTCGCCAGACACCCCCTGCCGGGCAAGCGCGGTGGCCAGAATGTCCGCCGGTCGCTCGCCAAGCCGCAGGACAAAGCCGCTGCCGTCGCTGTGCACGTGGGCACGCAGGCGCGTCCCTGGCACCAGGTCCAACGCGGTGCGGGCCGTTACGACGTGCCCGCGGATGCCGATCGCCCACTTGCTGCCCACCACGCGCTTGATGACGCGTAGCTCGACATTCTCGCCGGAGGACAGCGTCAGCCCGCTCGGGCCGCGCAGACTGATGGTGTGGGGGGCATCTGGTGGGATGAGCAGGCGACCGGCCCCCCTGGGTTCGCTAGTCCGAGTGTCTTACCAGCTCGCCAAACGAGAGCCTTTTGCAGACTGCCTCATTGAGCTGACTGAAGCCGTGTATCGTCATGGACTATAGGGACTTCTCACACTGAAGTAGAACGTGACACTTCGCGCGACGATCCCACTGCCAGGCCCACCCTCGCAGTGCCGCACCGGCGTTGCGAGAAGTCCACGCTAGGCCGAGTCGGCCTTTTGCTCCTTGCGCACGATCAGCTCGTCCACCTTGGCGGCCTTGCCGGCTCGCTCGCGAAGGTAGTTGAGCTTGGCGCGACGAACTCGGCCGCGACGGACGACGTCCACCTTGTCGATGCGGGGGCTGTGGATGGGAAAGATGCGCTCCACCCCCACTCCGTAGGATATCTTGCGGACGGTGCAGGTCTTGCTGATGCCCTTGCCGTGGAAGCCGATGCACACGCCTTCGTAGGCCTGCACCCGCTCCGCCTTGCCCTCGATGATGCGGTAGTGCACGCGCACCGTGTCTCCGACGTGGACGTTGTCCGCAACGTCCCGCAACTGAGGGGCGGTAATCTCCGCCATCATGCTTCCCGACTTGGCGCTCATCTCTCTGTGTCTCCTTCCGTAGCGTCCACAATTCCGTCCAGCAGCTCTGGACGCATCTGCCTGGTCTTGGCGATGCTCTGCGCCCGCCGCCAACGTCCAATCTGCGCGTGATGGCCGCTCAGCAGCACATCGGGAACGCGCATGCCGGCAAACTCCTCGGGCCGGGTGTAGTGGGGGTATTCCACCATCCCAGCCACGAAGCTCTCCTCCTGCAGCGACTCGTCACGAATGACGCCACTCACCAGGCGGCTCATCGCTTCGATGAGTACCATCGCCGGCACCTCACCACCTGAGAGCACGTAGTCGCCGATCGAGACCTCGTCGTCTACGTATAGATCGACGATGCGTTGGTCAATGCCCTCGTAGCGCCCGGCTATGAGAACGAGTGAGTGGCGCTCCACGCACTCCTCCACCAGACGCTGATCGAGCAGCCGGCCAGACGGCGTAAGGTATACCGTCCATCGGTTGCGCGCGTCGAGGGCATCGAGGGCCCTGGCCAGTGGCTCGGGGCTCAGCACCATTCCCGGCCCGCCGCCATAGGGCTGATCGTCGCAGCTGCGATGGCGGTCGGTGGCGTAGTCCCGCAGCTGCACCAGCTCCACTTCGATGCGCCCTTCGCGGCGCGCCCGGCCGAGAATGGATGCCTCGAGGAACTCGGTGAACAGCTCGGGGAACAGAGTGACGACACTGACCTTCACCGCTGGCCCCCCCAATCGTAACCCGGCTCCAGCTCGATGTGTCGGTCGGCAACATCCACCGAAGGAACGAAGCGGGCGAGGAAGGGAACCAGGAAGCGTTCTCCCGCCACCGAGCTGATCTCGAGTAGATCGCTCGGTCCCCCCGGCAGCACTCCTGCCACCACGCCTAGCCGCCGGCCCTGTTGGAACACCTCGGCGCCGCACAGGTCGGCCAGGTAGTACTCGTCCTCCCGCAGCGGCGTGGCGTCCTCACGTGCCACCCATACCTCCCAGCCGGTGAGGGCTCGCGCCGCTTCGCGGGTCTCCACCCCATCGATGTGCACGATGGTCTTGCTCCCGGTCTGGCGCGCGCTACCGACGTGCGCGGCGCGCACGCGGCCGTCGGGGGCGCACAACTGCACGTCGCCGATGTGCAACAGGTGGGCGGTCTCGCCGGAGAGGCTGGTCAGCGCCTGCTCGCCGCGCACGCCGTGGGCGGCGCCGAGACGTGCCGTTGCCACCATCCCTTCCGAAGGGGCGGCACCGGCAGCGGCTGTGGTGTTAGTCGAGGATTTCGAGGACGAGCCGCTTGCCGCTCTTGGTGGCCGAGGCGCTGAGGATGGCGCGTATCGACTTCGCGATCCTGCCATGCTTGCCGATTACCTTACCCAGGTCGTCAGGGGCCACCGAGAGCTCCAGGATCGTCGAATTCTCGCCCTCGATGACGTTTACCGCCACCTGGTCGGGCTCGTCGACGATGGAGCGCGCGATGAACTCGACGAGGTCCTTCTCCACGCTAGTCCGGTGCCCGCGCTACGACCGCGTTATCGCGATGTCGTGCTTGTTGAGGATGCGGCGGACGGTGGGGCTTGGTATGGCACCCCGTTTCAGCCAGTCCCGAATGCGCTCCTCTTCCAGCCGAACCTGCTTCTCTTCCGGCTCGATCGGGTGGTACAGGCCCACCTCCTCGATCGAGCGCCCGTCGCGCGGGCGGCGCGAGTCCACCACCACCAGCCGGTAGAACGGCCGCTGACGGGTCCCGAATCGCTTCAGTCGTATCTTCACGCTCAAAGTTGTCTCGTGTCTCCTTACCGTCTCACGACAGTGTCGCGTGGCGTTAGCCGCGCCCCGCGCGCCCGCCTACTGCGGGCAGGCCACCGGCCGGCAGACCGGCTGGCAGACCAGCCCCGCCACCGCGGGTCATCTTACGCATCGTGCTCGCCATCTTGTCGAACTTCTTCAGTAGCTGATTGACGGCGAATACCGAGGTGCCGCTACCGCGAGCCACTCGCTTGCGGCGACTCGGGCCGAGAATTCGCGGGTTGCGTCGCTCGGCAGGCGTCATCGACAGCATGATCGCCTCTTCTCGCCGCATCGCTGCCTCGTCCAGCTTGGCGGTGCCGTTATCCAGCGCCGCCGCCATCCCCGGCAGCTTCTCAACTATGGAAGAGATACTGCCCATCTTTCGCAGTTGCGCCAACTGGTCTAGGTAGTCCTCGATGGTAAATCTCGCGCGACGCATTTTGTCGATGAGTCGCACCGCCTCCTCCTCGTCGAACGTCTCCTGGGCCTGCTCGACCAGGGACACGACGTCACCCATGCCGAGGATGCGGGACGCCATACGATCCGGATAGAACGGCTCAAGGTCGGCGAGGGTTTCGCCGACGCCGGCAAACTTG
>CAJWOB010000342.1 GCA_913043885.1 uncultured Spirochaetaceae bacterium
TCTTCATCGGCTCTCAGGATCTAGCTCTTGTGACATCACGACAATTGTTGGAGTTGGTTTCGGTTTGATGTTAAACGGCATCTCTTCCGTTTTTTTTGTAAAGCAACTTGACGTTACCAATTTTTGTTGCTGTTTTTTTTTTTGGTGGAGGGGTCACAATACTTCCAGCGCGGCGCACACAATCGGCGCGAGGTTGCGCATGGTCACCGAGACGATGATCGAGACCATCATCCACAGCAGCAACAGACCGGAGAGGATCGCCATGCCGGTCAGCACGTTGTCATAGGCCCGTGTCAGGGACTGCATGGGTCTTGCCTTTCAGGGAAGAAGGCGGCGCGGCCCGCAGCGGGGCCGCGCCGGGGTGAGTTCACTCGCTGTCGTCGTAGAACAGGTCGACCAGCGTGTCGTAATTGCCGGCGCCCGAGGGATGCGCGCTCATCAGCTCCTGCATGCGCTCGAGCCAGCGCTGCCGCTTGGCACTGCCGCTGGCGTTGGCCAACCACGAGGCGGCATAGACCGCGTCCCCAGGCCGGCCGAATTGGCCAGGGGTGTTCTTCTGCTCAGCCGCCCGCCTGCGGACCGCCGCCGCCTCCAGCTCGTCCTGCGGGTTGTTGTAGTAGACGCAGGTACACATACGCCGCCCGCTGCTGCCACCCCAACTGGCGTGCCAGCAGCGCACGTCGAACGCCACCACATCACCGGGGTCCGCTTCGCACACGTAGGCTGGCACCTGGTCGATCTCCAGCTGCATTCCCTCCAGGTTCTGCTCCACCTGCTCATGGAACGGGCGCAGATGGGACCCGGGAACCACGCGTAGCGCGCCCGAGTTGGCCCGCACCGGGGCGAGATAGAAGGCAAACTTGACCCCGTAACAGTCGCGAGCTGGGTCCCCTTAGTGATCGGGGTGCCAGCGGCTGTGGCCGACGTAGCGATTGGCGTCGCAGCCGATGCCGATGACGTCGTCGCCATACATCTGCTCGGCGACCTCGCAGAAGCGTGGACCCTCCAGGAGGGTGGCAAACAGCGGCGTGGTATCTCCCAGCATCATGGTCCAGTGACGCTCGCTGCCGTCGAACGGCTGGTCCTGATAGACCCTGTCTAGCTCGAGCTCGTACTCGCCGCGCAGCGTCTCGACCTCTTCCGCTGTGAACAGCTGGCGGAGGACGACAAACCCGAACGTGCGGAAATGAATCAGTTCTTGCTCCGAGAGCATCGTGGACGAAAGATCGTAGCCGAAGCGTTGGCCGTGCGTCCTCGTATCAGCTCGACGCTCATACCACCGTGGCCACATCGGTCTGCGCAAAGTCCGCGCCCTTGAACAGAAGCTCGTCGCCGCTGTGGTGGTTGTTCCCGCGGTTGCTACGAGCGCCACGAAGTGTTCCCGCTCCGGCTCGTCGTCGAGGATAGCAATGAGTGCCGAAGTGTCGATGACCATTAGCTCGGCAGCCCGTCCTCGCCGTAGCCGAGGATCTGATCGGCGCTGCGACCGTCGCGTAGCGGCAGAGAAGCGGCAGAGAAGCGGCCTGCGGAGCGATCTCGTGCAGCTCTCGTTCTACTCTCCCCCGGGGCGCATCGCCCCCTTTTCTGGCATGGGCCACCGCGTCGGCAAGCGCCATCGTAACGGCGTCGGTAATCGTCGTGTTGGTGAGGCGAGCGAGCTCGCGAGCCAGGTTGTGGGCATCCTCGTTCTTTACGTTCAGTGGCATCGAGTCCTCCTTCCTCCCAAGGGTAATCAGCAAATCCGGCAGTACGCGCCGCCGATTAGGCATGTCGGGCGCCGGCAAGTGTGTACAAGAAAGGATGGACCTATCGATGAAGAAGCTCGCCCTGCTCGCACCTCTGCTTGCCCTCGCAGTGCTGACTTCATGCCAGTCGGCCCGATCTCGGCAGGAAGGGCCCATCAATGCGTTTTCCTTCCTGGCCACGGCCAACGCCCAGCTGACGGGAAACGTCGGCGGCGCCATCACCGAGCGCGCCGCCCCGAAGGTCGTCAACCTGGTGGTGCCGGCTGGGGCCGATCTGAGCCATCTGGTGGCCACCCTGACGCTGAATACGGAGGCGACGATCACGGTCATCTCCACCGGCCAGCGAGTGGTGCTGGAGAACGGCCGCACCGCCAACGACTTCTCCACCCCCGTCGTCTACGGGATAGAGCTCCCTGGCGACGAGGAGCCCTGGCTGTACCGCGTGTTGGTACGCCAGGCGGATACCGATGCTGCCCTGGCCGCGCTCCGCCTGGCGACGGCCTGGAGCTGATGCCGTCGTTCACTCCCCAGGAGGCCAGCTACGCGGTGGAGGTCCCATACGCCACCGAGACCGTGGTGCTGGATCTGCGCGGTCGCAGCCGCTACCTGAGCGCCGTCACCGTGGATGGCACCCGTTACCGCGGACAGGCGATCCAGGCACAGGTCGACTTCGCGGCGGATGAGTAGCTCGTGACGATTGCGACGCTGGCGGAGGATGGCGTCTCCAGCGAGCAGTACGAGCTCACCGTCGTTCGTGGCGAACCGGATCGCAATAACCTGCTCGCGTCGCTGCAGCTGGCCGACTTCGATCTGCTACCGGCGTTCGACCCGCAGCAAGACGCGTATGAGGTAACCGTGCCCAATCCAGCTCAGGAGGTGCGTCTCCTGGCCCAGGCTCAGAGCGAGCTGGCTCGGGTCGAGCTGAGCGCCGAGGTCGAGGCTGTCAGCGGTGCGCGGAGCGCCGCTGAGGTGGCCGGCAGCGCCACCGGCCGGGGGGCGCTGCTTGTCTTCGTTGAAGGAGACCGGCTGCACGCGGAGTTGCGCGTCGTCGCTCAGGACGACAGTGAGCGGGTCTACCGCATCGTCGTCCATAGGGCGGAGCCGGACCGCGACAATGCGCTGTCCTTGATGGGCGTTCTGTCCGGTGAGCTGAGCCCCCAGTTCCAGCCTGCCCAACTGCGGTGCCGCGTCAAGGTACCGTTCGCCACCACCCGGGTCGACCTGATAGCGCAGCCGCGCAGCGCGGTAGCTACGGTCAGCCTGCTGGGGGCAGACATCATTGTCGGTCGGTTGAGCTCGGCGGAGGGCGCGGGCGTGGACCTGGCCGGGGTGGACCAGCTGTCCCTGATGGTGACCGTGACCGCCCAAGATGGCAGCCAGCGGGACTACCAGCTCGACGTCTTCCGTGGGCCGCCGGACAGCAACTCGGCGCTGGCGCTGCTGGACTTCTCGGCGGGGGCGCTCAGGCCGCGATTCGCGCTACGTACCGCCTCCTACACGCTGCAGCTCCCCGCTCAGGCGCCCAGCGTGACGATTACGGCGTTTACCGACAGCCCGGTGGCGACCGTCGCCGAGGCCCTCGGAGCCATCGAGCACGTGCTCGGCCACGAGCGCTCCGGAGGCACGGACATCCAGGAGGCCCTCGAGGACACGCTCGCGCTCATCGGCGCGGGCGCGTGCAAGCAGCAGGCCGAAGCAAGCGGCGGCGGGGGAAGCAGCTGCGCTTCGCTCTTTGCGTCATACAGGAGCAAGGAGTACAGGAGGCGAAAGGGGCTGCTCTGGGTGAGAAGGCCAGGC
>CAJWOB010000343.1 GCA_913043885.1 uncultured Spirochaetaceae bacterium
TGGCGGCCAAGGTGCAGCCGGACGGCGCCACCGGCATTCCGCCGCTGGTCGAGCGGGTAATCGACTTCTATGCGGCCAAGCTGGACGATCTGGCCGGCGATCTCGTCGAGACTGCCGATCAGCGCACCAACTACCTGTATCGGGAGCCCCTCGGCGTGGTGGCGATCTTCTCGCCGTTCAACGGGCCAATGCCTGCCACCGTGCTGGCGGCGGTGCCGGCGCTGGTGGCCGGCAACACCGTCGTACTCAAGGCGCCGGACCAGGAGGCGCCGCAGGCACTCCTCACGATGCAGGCATTCCACGAGGCTGGGTTCCCGGCCGGGGTGGTCAACGCGCTCAGCGGAAAGGGCCCCGAGGTCGGTCGCGCGCTGGTGGCCCATCCGGCCACCCGGTTGATCCGCTTCACCGGCAGCACGCCCACCGGCAAGAAGATCATGGCCGCCGCCGCGGAGGATCTCACACGCGTCCAGCTCGACCTATGGAACAAGACGGCGCAGATCGTGTGGGCCGACGCCGACCTGGAGGCGGCGGTCAACGCCACGGTGGGCTCCGCGTTTCCCGGCCAGGCATGCTCCGCTATCAGCCGACTCCTACTGCACGAGTCAGTGCGCGATGAGTTCTTGCAGCGACTGCAGGAGAAGGCTGAGGCGGCAGGGCCCAGCATGCTGATCGACGCCGCGGCGGTGGAGCGGGTGGAGCGCTACGTGGAGATGGGGACGTCGCAGGGGCAGCTGCTCTTCGGAGGCTCCCGCCCCTCGGGGGAGGCGTACGCGCGGGGCTGCTACTTCGAGCCCACGGCGTTTGCCTTTGCCGACCAGTCCAGTGCGGTCTGCCGAGAATAGATCTTCGGACCGGTGCTATCCGTCCTGAGCTTCAATAGCGATGAAGAGGCGCTGGCGAACGACACCGACTACGGGCTGCTGGTCTCGCTGTGGACCGGCGATCCGCGGCGACAGCGCTTCTTAGCTCGACGCGCGGAAGTGGGGGTGGTATGCGTCAACAGCGCCAGCAACCTGAGCCATCGCACGCCCTGGGGCGGCTTCCGCCAGAGCGGCATCGGTCGCCGCTACGGCGACATGGGTATAGAGCCGTTCTTCGAATACAAGACCGTCTGGGTTTCCTAGGCGCGCGGCCGAGCGAGGCCACTAGACCGCGTAGGCGACTGAACCGTCCTCCCGCAGCGGGCTGGGGGAGCGCATCAGGACGAACGGCGTCTTCTCGATCAGCTGTTCGTCCAACTCCACGCCGAGACCTGGCGCCTGCGGGATGGCTATGTAGCCACCCTCTCGGCGGTAGCTGGTCTTGTAGACCGCGTGCGCTTCCGACTCGTCGTGCAGCGAATACTCCTGGGTAACGAAGTTGGGGATCGTGGCATCCAGGTGCAGCGACGCCGCGGTGATGAGCGGTCCCAGAAAGTTGTGGGTTACCACCGCGCAGTGATAGCTCTCGGCGATGGCCGCGATCTTCTTACAGTGGGTCAGCCCGCCGGCCAGCGCCACGTCGGGGCGCACGTACTGCGGCCCGCCCTGCTCGAGCAGCTCGCGGAACTCCCAGATCGAGACGAACCGCTCGCCATTGCCGAAGGGCGCTGCGGATTTGGCCGCGATGTGTGCCTGCGCCGAGATACTGTCGATCTGAATTGGGTCTTCCACAAACAGCACGTGGAACGGCCGGAGGGCGTCTGCCAGTTCGAGCGCCACCGGAGGCGTCAGCTTGCGGTGGACCTCGATAATCAGATCGAGGTCGGGCCCCCCGGCCTCGCGCGCGGCCGCGGTAATGTCCACGGCGTCCTGGATCAACCGCGCCTGTGCCTTGTTCTCGTACCCGGCGACGACCGGGTCGAACTTCATCGCAGTGAATCCCTCCGCAACGGCAGCCTTCGCGGCCGCATGGTTCTTCTCCGGTGTCCCCCCGCCGCTGAGCACGTGCAACCTGATTTTGTTGCGGACGTTGCCGCCCATGAGCTCCCAGACCGGGACCTCGAAGTGCTTGCCTTTGATGTCGTAGAGCGCAATATCCACCGCGGCGACCGCCCCCATAATCGCGGTGCCGCGGAACGGCGCCATGCGATACAGGTAGTTCCAGTGGTGCTCGATGCGGAGCGGGTCCTGCCCGATCAGGTACTGTTTGTAGACATCGACGATGCTCTGCACCGCAGCTGGATAGCCCCAGCACGCCGTCTGGCCGAGGCCCACCGTCCCGTCGTCCGTGGTGACGCGGACCACCAATCCATTGCCGAGCAGAATCGACTCTACCGATTCGATCTTCATGTGTTCCGCCAGTCTGGCGTCTGATGCGTAGGGACAACAACCTCTGCTTTGCCGCATAGTGCGGCGCGTGGACACACCGACATCGAATCTCCGCTTTGCCGCGCCGAAAGAGCGCCGTGTGGCGGTTATCACCGGCGGCGCCAGGGGGATCGGTCGCGCCGCAGCCCTGAGGATCGCTCCTGAGGGCCGGGACATCGTCATCGCCGATGTGTTGGAGGCCGAGGCGGCGGAGACCATCGCCGAGATCGAGGCGCTCGGTCAGGAGGCGGTGTACGTGGCCACCGACGTTCGCGACGAATCGGCGGTCCACGCGCTTGTCGAGACCACCGTCGAGAGGTTTGGACGCCTGGACATCCTGGTCTGCTCTGCCGGCATCCTCGGCAAGGAGAAGCCCTTCTTGGAGCAGTCTGCCGAGCAATTCGCCAACGTCATGCAGATCAACCTGCACGGTGTCTATTTCGCCCACCAGGCTGCTATTCCCAAGATGCTCGCCGGCGGCTGGGGACGCTGCGTCACGATCAGCTCCGGGGCACGGAGGGGTAGCCCCAATCAGGTTCCCTATTCCGTGTCGAAGGGCGCAGTCTACACCCTCATAGGGGCATTGGGCGGGGCCTGGGCAAAGGACAACGTATTTGTGAACGGCGTAGAGCCGAGTCGCGCGCTCACCGACATGGTGGTGCCACGGTTCAGCAAGGAGTTCCTGGCCAACCCCGGCATTCCGATTGGCCGCTACTCCGACCCGGAGGAGCTGGCCGAGGTCATCGAGTTCCTCTGCTCGGAGCGCAACACCTACACCACCGGCGCCGTCTGGAGCGTCAAGGGCGCGCCGGGCTAGGGCGCTTCCCGTTCGCGCAGCCAGTCGGTCAGCGTGGGCCAGACCTCTCGGGCGGCGCGGTCGCCCACCAGCATGTCGAAGTGCCCGTAGTCCTCGGCCTGGCCGTGGACCTTGCCGAAGACCACGTGATCCGACCCGTGCCGCCGGGCCGCGGTGGGGCTGCACTGGAGATCCGCCGTGCCGGACATCGAGAGCACGGGCACCCCCGAGGGCAGCCGGCCCACGCAGGCGCTGCCATCGGGCAAGCGGAGCCCGCCGGTGCGGAAGCCGCCGGCGAGATCCCGGAGCACCCCGGCGGGGATGGGATGGAAGCCCACCCCGGTCAGCTTGCGGTAGAGCCCGCGGTCGATGTTGGCGGGGTTCACGTTGAAGCGGTCGATGGGGTTGTCGAAGGCCAGGGCGCCGGGTGCCAGCGCGGCAGACACCGGCCCGAGGGG
>CAJWOB010000344.1 GCA_913043885.1 uncultured Spirochaetaceae bacterium
CCCCGCCGGCACCTTCACCCCCTCGACCGGCCGCCACGATCAGCGGAACCAGAGAGCGACCTTCCGCACCGGGTAGCGGAGGCTGCCCCAGCAGATCTTGGCGCCGGGTATGGTCCTTAGCCAGACCATCGACGGCAAGGCCGAGGTCTACAACTTCGAGGGCATGCGCAACGAGTGGGACTCGGTCCAGGACCTCAAGCGGGTTCCCGAAGAACAAATCGAGCGGATGCGGGCCAGGACCCCGGCGTTGCGGAGTTTGGAGCGTCCCCGTGGTCTTCCTGGCTTGGCAAAGGGGGAGCAAGCCCAGGTGCAGGCAGAGAATCATCGCGCTCGAGGTGCTCGAGGTAGCGCCGCGCCTCCGCCGTATAGGCGCTGACGGTGAGCTCAGCGAGGCCCTCGACCGACCTCAGGTGGTCGCCGAATTCTGCCTGCAGCTGGCTGATCGAGCGTCCGCGTCTGGCCACGCCGATCACCACAGACCTCCTGCTGCCACCGCGGCAGACCCGGCAAGTGTCGAGCCGCCACGCATCCGATCAGCCCGAAGGGTTCACCACCACCGCGCGGGGATCAGCGGCAGCCCCCCGGTGTCGGCGGTGCGAGCGTCACCGTCAGCTCGACCCTTCCAACGTCCGGCGCTCCCGCAGGACAGTTGGCACGTTCAGGTCCTCACTATCCGCCGGTGGCGGCGGGGCAGCGGCGCTTTCCGGCTCCTCGCCGCGCGCCTTGAGGAAGTCTCCACCACTACGCTTGCGGACGCCCCGATTCATCGACACCCACTCCTCGTAGGAAATGATCTCGCCAGAGTCTTCGGTACTGGGAGCCACCGGCGGTGGCGCTTCGCCGTCGAAGCCGGTGGCGATGACCGTTACCCGCAGCTCGTCGGTCAGCGCAGCGCTGATGCTGCTGCCGGCGATGACGAGCGCATCGTCGCTTGCGCTGGCGGTGATGATCTTGAGCACCTCTTCGAACTCGGTAAGGGTCATTGCCTCATCGCCTGCAACGTTCACCAGGATGCCCTCAGCGCCTTCGATCCGCGCGTCTTCCAGCAGCGGGTTGTTGATCGCGTTGGTGGCGGCATCGACAGCCCGATTGTCGCCGCTGCCGGAGCCGATTCCCATAAGGGCATCGCCCTTGCCTTGCATGATGGTGCGGACGTCGGCGAAGTCGATGTTGATATCCCCCGCCTCGGTGATCAGGTCGCTTATGCCCTGCACTCCCTGCCGCAGCACCTCGTCGGCCATCAGGAACGCCTCACGGATGGGCGTGCGGCGCTCGACGATGCGCAGCAGATGCTGATTGGGGATGACGATGAGCGTGTCCACCGCCTCGCGCAGCTTCTCGATGCCCTCCTCGGCCAAACTGAGCTTGCGTTTGCCCTCGAAGTCGAACGGCTTGGTGACGACGCCGACGGTGAGGACGCCCATCTCGCGCGCGGTGTGCGCAATGATGGGAGCCGCACCGGTACCGGTGCCACCGCCCATACCGGCAGTGATGAACACCATGTCCGCACCGGCGAGCACGCTCTCGAGCGCCCCCTGGTCCTCCAGCGCTGCCTTCTCGCCGACGTCGGGCACGCCGCCGGCGCCGAGGCCGGAGGTCAGCTTGGACCCGATCGGCACCTTGGTTTCCGCCGAGCACAGCTCCAGGGCCTGCAGGTCGGTGTTCACCGCGACGAACTGCACGTTGCGTAGCCCGGACGCGATCATGCGATTGGTGGCGTTGTTTCCCCCACCGCCAACACCGACGACGCGGATGTCGCTCAGTACCGTGGGTAGATCCTCATGTATCTCGAACGTCACCTGTCCCCTCCCTATCTTCGGAATTGTTCTAGAAGAACTCCCCGAACCATTTCTTCATCCGGTCCCACACACTGGTGAATCCCGACTCGCTGCTCTGCATATCGAAGTGTTCGATGCCCTGCCGTGCGGCACCGTATTGCACGAGGCCGACACCGGTGGAGTACATCGGGTTGTAGTACTCTTCCACTAGGCCACCTAGCTTGGCCGGGTAGCCCACCCGCGCCGGGAGTCCGAAGATCTCCCCAGCGAGCTCGGTGGTTCCCGGCATCAGAGCGCCTCCGCCGGTGAGCACCACCCCGCCGCCCAGGCGCTCGAGGTACCCGGCTCGCTCCACTTGGCCGCGCACGCTGGTGAGCATCTCTGACATACGCGGCTCGATGATCTCCACCAGCTGCCGCAAGGCGACGACCCGCGGCGGGCGGCCGCCGACGCCGGGGATGGTGGTTTCGCCGTCGGGATCTTCTAGCGCGCCGAGATAGCAGCAGCCGGCTTCGCGCTTGAGGCGCTCTGCGGCGTCGTTGGGGGTTCGCAGCACGATGGACAGATCGCTGGTCACTTGGTCGCCACCGACGGCAACCACCTCGGTGTGGTAGGGCACCCCTTCCAGGTGGACCAACACGTCGGTGGTGCCGCCACCGAGGTCGACCAGTAGCACGCCGAGCTCCTTCTCGTCGGTGGTGAGCACCGAACGGGCGGACGCTATCGGCTCGAGCACGATGTCGTTGACCTTGAACCCGGCGCGATTGATGCAGCGAATGATGTTCTGTGCCGAGGAGACCGCGCCGGTGATGATGTGGACCTCCGCCTCCAGCCGCACGCCAACCATGCCCTGCGGGTTGCGGATGCCGCCTTGGTCGTCCACCACGAATTCCTGCGGGATGACGTGGAGCACCTCGCGGTCCATCGGGATGACGATGGCGCGCGCGGCATCGATAACGCGATCGATGTCCTCGCGGCCAATCTCGCGGTTGCGGCCGGTCACCGCAACCACCCCGCGGGAGTTGACCCCCTCGACGTGGCCGCCGGCGATGCCGGCGAACACGCCATGGACCTCACGTCCCGACATCATCTCGGCATCCTCGATGGCGGCCATCACCGCCTTTACGGTGGCGTCGATGTTGATGACCACGCCGCGCCGCAGCCCCCGGGACGGCGTGGTGCCGACCCCGATGATCTCCACACCGCCATGCTCATCGAGCTGCCCGATTACCGCGCACACCTTGGTGGTGCCGATGTCCAACCCGACGATGAGGTCTTCCGCCACGCTACCGCTCCCCTGCCACGGCGTTGGCGGCCGTGACGGCGTCGGCGGCCGCGACCAGTACTGGCGGTCCCGCCCGCATGTCGACGAAATCGATGCCGGTTAGCCCTCCGGCCCGCGTCAGTGCCTCGAGGACGAGCAGCCCCTCGCTCACCGCCGCCGCGGTGATGGACTCACCGAAGAGCAGCGGCACCGCGAAGTGGACGGTGTAGAGCGCGGCATCGAAGCCGGACGCCGGGAGGGCGCCCGCCCGTGGCCGTACCTCCACCTGCGAGACCAGACTGGTCAGGTAGGGCTCCTGCTCAGCCAGCCGGGCAAGATCCTGCACTATCGGCAACAACTGCGGCCCCACGCGGCTGCCGATCTCGACTTCGCCGACGGTCAGGCCCGACAGCAGTGGTAGGTCTACGGCGGGCGGCACACCGGCCCGGTACAGCACCCCATCGCCA
>CAJWOB010000345.1 GCA_913043885.1 uncultured Spirochaetaceae bacterium
GGCGGCTGCTCGACAGCTACGGCTACGTCCTCCATCAAGCGGACGTCGCTGCGGATGACCTATTGACGGCGATGCGGGCGGACAAGAAGCGTCGTGGGGACGATCTGCGTTTCGTCCTGCAGCGGGGGCTCGGCGTCACCGAAGTGCGTGCGGTGGCAGAGGACGACATCCGCGCGGCGCTGGGGACGCGGGAGATCGGCGACGGAGCGCACGCCGCGCACGGAGGTACTGGGTGAGGATACCGAAGGAGACCTAAGCGCAGTACGTGCGAACGTACGGCCCCGGCGACGTAGTGTTTCGAGAAGGCGATCAGGGAGCGGAGATGTACCTAATCGTCGAGGGGGAGGTGGAGATCCGCAAGGGGACCTCCGGATCGGCCGCGAAGACGCTGGTGAGCCTGCACAAGGGCGACCTGTTCGGCGAGATGGCCCTCATCGACCACAAGCTGCGCTCCGCGTCGGCCCTGACCTCGTCGGACACCAAGCTCCTGGCGCTCAACGCTCAGCTGTTCGACTCGATGATCGAGCAGAACCCCGACTTCTCCCGCAAGATGATTCGGATTCTGGCCAAGCGGGTGCGGTCCACCAATCAAATCATCCAAACCGTGCTGTCGAGCAACCGCGAAAACCAGATCATGCGCGGCATTGCCGAGTACGCTGCCGAGCACGGGACGTCCACATTCAAAGGCCAGCGGCTCAACGTCGAGGAGTTCCTACGCTGGGCGAGCGAGCGGCTCGGGATCTCCCGCTCCGACATTCGCAAGGCGATGCAGAAACTGCAGGCCCGCGGTGTATTGGACGCCTTGGCTAAGGGCGAGGGCGAGGCCATCCTGGCGGCCTCCTTTAGCGTCTGACGGCGCTCACCTCGCCCCACAGCGCACCCCGCCCCCCGATTACAGCAGAGCGGTGAGTTGGTGGTAGAGGCGGCCGGTGGTGGCGGAGCTGTCGGGTGCGGCGGTAGCCAGCCGTTCCAGCGCCGCAAGGGACTCGGCGACCGCGGACTCCCGCGTCTTCTTGCAGTCAAGCCGGAAGCGGCCGTCTACGTAGTCCAGGCTGAGGAACCCCAGGCCGCTTCGCTTCTTGGCGCGCGCAGAGGCGCGCGCTGCCACCCCGGTCAGGCGTGGCAGCCAGCGCAGCAGCAGCTGCAGGTCGTCGCCGATCTCCGGGTCGAACGGGGTGTCCGGCCAGTCCGTCGCCACCGCCGGTCGTGGCTCGAGCGTCCCTGCCAGCTCGAGGAGGCGGGGCAGGCGCGCGCCGGCCATCAATTCGCCTTCTGCGAGTACGAGCGCGCCGCGGACGCTGGAGGCACGCAGTTGGCGCGCCAGTGCTGACCCTCGCTTGCCGCTGGCGACGTCGGATGTGGCTTGCGCGCCGGGAAGAAGCCCAGCCAGCCGCTGCGCCTCGGCGAGTGGGATGAGCGCCACCCGCCGCTTGCCCCGCGCCGCCACGGCGAAGCTTGCCCCGCCCAGCTGCAGCTGCTCGGCGGCCGGTGGCCGCCGCCCCGTCTGACCCGGCGCTTGCGTGCGGCGGCTGCGCCCGCCCGCGGGCCCGCCGCGCTGGCTCCGTTCGTGCAGCTGCTCCAGCAGCGTCGGTGAGATGCGACGCACGAGGGGGGTAGGCAGTGGCGACACGGTGCGTGCGTACATCCGCGACGTGCGCACCACCTCACCAGCCACGATATAGCGCGCCTCGCGACCGAACAGCGACGAGCCGGGATGGATGTAGATGCTGCCGGCGGTGACGCTGCGGTACCGGTTGCGCCCGGTGGCGACGCACACGAACTGGATGAGGCCCCGCCCGACCGCGCACAGATAGCTGTCCTGCAGGGCCGGTGTCAGCGGCAGTCCCTCCAGCACGGGGACGCCAAGCTCGCCGACGATGCCCTGAAGCTGCTCCTTGATGTTGACCACCTCGCGCATGGTCCGCAGCTCAAGGTAGTTGCGGTGGCAGAAGGCTTCCGGGTCGCCGGCCGACCGAAAGGCGGCGAACAGATCGAGGTAGGCCATGAAGTCGCCGCGCGGGTGGCCCAGGCTCTGGTGGGCGGCCCGGGCTTCCAGCTCGTGGCCATCCGGAAGGAGGAGCGGGCTCAGCGTGGACAGAAACGAAGCGGCGATGAGCGTGGGCTCGATGGCGTCGGGGTGACGGTGGATTGCTTCTAACACCATCCGCGAGTGGCGCGGCAGGATCGGGAATGCGCACATCTGCTCCCCGACGGGGGTGAGCTCTTCCCTCTCATCGAGGGCTCCGAGTAGCTGTAATAGCCGCACCGCTGCGGCTATGCGCTCGCGGCCGGGATGGGTGATGAACGGAAACTCGGCGTAGTGGCCGATGCCGAGCTCCGCCATGCGCAGTACCACCTCCGCCAGGTCGGTGCGATGGATCTCCTCGAGCGCAAACGGTGGACGCCCATGGTAGGCAGCCTCGCTGTAGAGCCGGTAGCACTCGCCTGGCCCGGTGCGGCCGGCCCGCCCCCGTCGCTGGTCGCAGGACGCCTTCGCCACCGGCTCTTCGGTAAGCGCGGCGGTGAACGTGCGCGTATTGTAGGAGTTGATCTTGGCGAGGCCGGAGTCCACCACGTAGCGGATGCCCGGAATGGTGATGCTGGTCTCGGCGATGTTGGTGGCCACGACGATCTTGCGCAGCGGGGCGAAGTCGTCGAACACCAGCTCCTGCTCGGCGCGCGGCAGGCGACCGTACAGGGGGAGCAGCTGCCACCGCGCGCTCTCGGGGAGGGCGTCGAGGCGATTGAGACACTCTCGAATCTCGCGTTCGCCACTCATGAACACCAGCACGTCTCCGGCTTCGCGCCGTTTCTCGATGTCGCGCACGGTTGCCGCCGCCAGCTCGAATAGGTCGTCCGGTTCGGCGGCGCGAGGGAGTGGGCGGTAGCTCATCCGGATCGGATGGACCGGGGTGTCGATGCGGACGATGGGGCAGTCGGAGAAGTAGGCGGAGAACGCCTCCGGGTTGATGGTCGCCGACGATACGATGACCCGGAAGCTCGGGCGCTGCCCCAACACCCCGTGCAGCAACCCGAGCACGAAGTCGATGTTCAACGACCGCTCGTGCGCCTCGTCCACCAGCATCACGTCGTATTCCCGCAGCTCCGGGTCGTGCTTGATCTCCTGCAGCAGGATGCCGTCGGTCATTACCTTGATGCGGGTCTCGGGCGTGGTGGCGTCGTCGAACCGCATCTTGTAGGCGGCACGCTCGGGCGGCTCGCCGAGCTCCACTTCCAGCTGGTGTCGTATGAACTCCGACACCGACACTGCGGCAATCCGACGCGGCTGGGTAACGCCGATCCGCCCTGATCGGGCATAGCCCGCCTCGTACAGGATTCTCGGTAGCTGGGTGGTCTTGCCCGAGCCGGTAGGGCTTTCCACGACGATTGCGGCGTGGTCGGCTAGCCGGGCGAGGATCTGCTCGCGATGGCGGTAGACCGGCAGATCTGCGGCCGCCGGCGTGCTCGGGTGCCAGCTCATCGTCGACGCACGCCGGCCATC
>CAJWOB010000346.1 GCA_913043885.1 uncultured Spirochaetaceae bacterium
GTACTGCACGCCGACGAGCCCACCGCCACTGTCCTCCAGGCCGGAGTGGTGAACTCTGACGGCGACGACGTTCCATTCACCGCAGCGCACGATCCCCGGATCGATGTCGTATTCGCTGGTGGCAGGCGTGCGGTCGCCAGTGGCACGATCGCCGGTGGCACGATCGAGCTCGCCAGTGCGGCCGACCAGCTCGCCGTTGAGGTACGTGTGATCGGCCTCGGAGACGTACCCGAGGTAGATGCGACAACGCTCGCCCGCCCACTCCGCCGGGAGCCGCACAAAGCACCGGTACCAGGCGTAACCGGTGTAGGTGCCGAGGGTGGGATGGTCCTGCCAGGTCCTGTGGCCCTTCCAGCTGGAGGGAACGGTGAGGTACCGCCACTCGCGGTCTTTCACGCGGCGTCCTGCAGCAGGAACGCTCCGGTAACGGCGGCGGTCCAGTGATAGTCGCGGATGCAGCCGATGCCCCCGCCGTGGAGGTACCTCCCCTCGACCGGTGGTCCCTTTCGCCAGCAGTCCATCGGTGGCACCTGATCGAGGGCGTCGTAGTACTCGAACAGCACCCCATGGCGCTCGTAATAGGTGCCCACCAGGTCGAGGGTCTTCTCGCGGATGAAGGCCGCCGCCTCGTCCTGGCCCTGGCGACGCAGCGCCTCCCACACCAGGTAGTTCATGTTGGCCCAGGCTGGACCGCGCCACATGTCGTTGGAGAAGGCCGGATCGGTTCGCGCCACGCTGGCCACCGGCCAGGCGGTGGCGAAGTGCTCCGAGTGCAGCATCTCCACGCATCGCCGCACGCGGTCCGCGGGCACGTCGGGGAGCAACAGGGGCAGGAATCCGGTGACCGCCTTGATGCCGGTAAGCTCGCCATTCATGCGCCGGTCGTAGTAGAAGCCGGCGGCCTCATCCCACAGCAGCTCCTGAATGGCCGCGCCAACGCGCGCCGCATGCTCCCGCCAGCGGCGTGCGCGCGTCGCATCCCCCACCCTGTCGCATAGCTCCGCCAGTGCCAGCGCGTCGTTGGCCAGCAGCGCCGAGAAGTCGGGTTTGTCCAACGGCTCGACCGCGTCGAAGCGCGGCGAGTTGTCCAGGCCGCACTCGTCGCAGTGCCCGAGGGGGTTGTTGGTGACAACCCATTCCAGCAAGCCGTTGCCGTTGCTGTCCCGCCACTCGATATCCCACTCGAGGTAGCGGTCCAGCGTCGGTATCAACTCGGCCAACCCTTCGCTGCTGTCGCGCGCCGCCGCGTTCTCGGCAAACGCCCACGCCAGGGCGGCTGGCTGGATGGGTCGGCTGCGGGAGCCGTGGACGTCCATCCGGTGGGTGATCTTGCCGGTCCACTCGGGCTCGCCGGCGGCGGTCGCCGACTCCGCGGTGTGGGCGCGGTCGGTCACCGAGCGGATCAGCTCGTACGACAGCTCGGGATCTACCCTGTTCTGCAGGAAGGAGTGGAACACGCTGTCCCACAGCCACATATGGCGGTGCGGCATGCGGTCGGGGCTCGACCAGCGCACCTGATTCACCCCCTCAGGCGCCAGGATGTTGACCTTGGCCACGCCGACCGCCTTGCGAAGGAGGCGGGAGCGCGCGGCGTCTTCGAGGCTGGGAAGCTCGTGCAGATAGGCCAGGCGCATCGTGATCGTCGCGTCGAGGTCGGCGGCCAACCCAGCCTGACACCGGTCGATCGCCTCCTCGCGCGAGACGCCGTAGCACAGCGCGAAGCGGTCGCCGTCCCGCACCAGCGCCACGGTTCCCTCCCCGTCCTGCCGGCCGGTCGATACCACAGGCTGATCCGCCGCCGCCGGCAGCTCGCTCGGCTCGCCGAGGACGCCCAGCGCCACCTCCACGGCCGGCGGGGACACCCCGACGAGGCTATGCCAATGGAGCCACCCGTAGGCGAGCTGCGCGCCTGCCACGTCCACCACCACCGCTTCGCCGGTGGCGCACCGCACCCGCCCGGGCGCCCCGGCCCGCACCTCGAACTGTCGCTTGGTGGGGGTATGGAACAGGACGCCGTAGGGCTCCGGGCCGAGGGTGCCGACGAACCCGCTGGCGGTAACCGTCTCGCCATCTACTCCGGAGAATCCGAACAGGATGCCCTCGCCCCAGATATCCGGCACCCCGGCGGGCAGCACGCTGATTGGTGACTGCGTCGCAGCTTCCTGTGAAGGCATGGCTCATAGTGGCGCGGCGTCACGATGGTTGCCACCGAGGCGGACTCGCGCCGCACAGCAACCAAGCCGCCCCGCGATCGGTGTCCCGCCGGTGTAGACTGGGGGCGCAATGGAGAGGCGAGTATTGGGCGACACCGGCCTGGAAGTCGGCGTTCTCGGCTATGGAGCCATGGAGCTGCGCGACGCGAGCGAGGTGAGCGAGTCGGACGCCGAGCGGGTACTTAACGCGGTGCTCGATGGCGGGATCAACTTCGTCGACACCTCCCCCGACTACGGCGCCAGCGAGGAGCGCATCGGCAAGTACATCAGCGGCAGGCGCTCGGAGTACTTCCTGGCCACGAAGGGCGGCTGCAACGTCGGCAGCGATGGCGTGCGCGGCGACCCGCCCCATGTCTGGAGCCGCGATCGGCTGCTGGCCAACATCGAGCTATCGCTCGAGCGCCTGCGCACCGACTACGTCGACTTGTGGCAGCTGCACAACGCCAGCGTCCAGGACGTGGATGCCGCAGGCCTCATCGACGTCATGGAGGAGGTGAAGGCCAGCGGCAAGGTGCGCCACGTCTCCATCTCGTCGCGGTCCCCCGATCTCGACACCTACGTCGAGCGTGGGTCGTTCGAGACCTATCAGATCCCCTACTCCGCCCTGCAGCGGGAGCACGAAGAGGTAATCGGGAAGGCCGCCACCTCCGGCGCCGGCGTGATCATCCGTGGCGGCGTCGCCAAGGGCCGCCCGGTCGGGGCGATGGCCGACGCGTGGCCGCGCTGGGAGCGGGCCGGCCTCGCCGAGCTAGCGGGCGACGGCGAGAGTCCAGCCAGCTTCCTGCTGCGCTACACCATCAGCCATCCCGGCATGCACACCACCATCATCGGAACCCGCAGCCTCGAGCACCTCGCGGCCAACCTGGCGACGGTGGAGCTCGGTCCGCTGGACGACGCTACCTACGCCGAGGCGAAGCGGCGGCTGGACGCAGCCTAGCCACACGTCCGACGACTGGAAGCGGCCAGGCGCGTGTCGCCCACGGCCACCGGACACCCGGTCAGCTCGCCTCAGCGCGCGGATCTCGCGTGACGAGCTGCGGAAAGAGCGGGAAATCGCGGTCTCTGGTTAGGAGCACCTCGACTCCATGACTCAGACATAGGGCCGCAACGCCTGCGCGACACGCCCATCTGCGAGCGCGGCTTCATCGGCATGTGCACCGGCACCGCCATGACCGGTTCGCGGCCAATCGTCGACTTCATGTTCGTCGATTTCATGCTGGACAGCATGGGCGAGCTGATAAACCAGGCAGCCAAGATCCAGTACATGAGCAGCGGCCGCCTCA